>JAIDJJ010000584.1 GCA_029052265.1 Muribaculaceae bacterium | reverse complement strand
ATATGTTTATAAGAGACAGGAACTGGTGGGGGATGATTTTTCAGGACCGTGGAGGAGTGGGGCGTGTGCTCACATTGAACCCCTGCACGTGGAAAGACGGATGGCCGATGCTTGGCGACAGCGATGGTAAAGTGCCTTTGAAAGTGAACAAGACCATTGTGCCTGATGGAAACGCAGGGGTATTGGTGTCAGATGAATTTTCAGATGGGAAGAAATCAATGCTTTGGCAATGGAATCATAATCCTGACAACAGCAGCTGGTCGCTGACTGATCGTCCGGGCTTTTTGCGTCTCACCACATCAAAAGTGGTGAAAGATATTTTCCATGCCCCCAACACAATTTCCCAAAGAATGGTGGGACCCAGGAGTGAGGCTGCCATAAGAATGGATGTGAGCAAAATGAAATGTGGCGATGTGGCTGGGCTTTCCGCATTTAACGGGGATTCCTGATTGCTGTCGGTTGTGGCTGATAAAAATGGGAAATGGATTGTCGCGTCCACATCTTCAGTAGCTTTCGGTGATAAAAATCATGCTATTGCCGGAGTGACCGATAAGGAGATGGCACGCATACCATTGAAAGGCGATATCGTTCATTTCAAGGTCGCAACAGATTTCAACCCCGGTGAGGATATGGCTGATTTCTACTATAGCCTTGATGGTGAAAACTGGACTCCTATCGGAGAAAGATTCAAGATGAGATTTGATTTCTCAAGATTCTTCATGGGCACACGGTTTGCGATATATAATTATGCCACTGAATCTTCCGGCGGAATGGTAGATATCGACTGGTTTCATGCATCTGTAATTGATTGAACGTAGAGGCAAATAAAAACTTGTTGACAATATAATTATGAAAAAGTTATTGATATTCGGAGCTGTTTTACCTATGGTTATAGGCATGAGTGCCGTCAATCCTGTGGTAAAGACAACATTCACACCCGACCCGGCTCCGTATGTACACAATGATACGGTTTACATGTTTACAGGTCATGACGAAGACGACGCACAGTATTTCAAGATGAAAGACTGGCAGCTGTTCTCAACCACTGATATGGTAAACTGGACATACAGGGGCACACCCCTGACAACGGCGGCTTTCAAATGGGCGAAACAGGGTGACAATGCATGGGCTTCGCAGGCAGTGGAGCGCAACGGGAAATGGTACTGGTATATCTGTGCCGAAGACACCGCCTGCGGACTGCATGGCATAGGGGTGGCGGTCGCCGACCGTCCCGAAGGTCCTTACAGTGACCCGCTTGGCAAACCGCTTGTGCCCGGCTCATGGGGATTCATTGATCCCACGGTATTTATCGACGATGACGGGAAGGCGTATCTTTTCTGGGGTAATAACGGACTGTGGTATGCCGAACTGAATCCCGACATGATCTCTTTGGCTTCTGAAGTAAAGCCTGTGGCAGACCTTGACAAGCCTGAGGCGTTCGGACCTCTCCGTCTCAAACATGACTGGCAACTTGGAAAAAAGGTGATGAAAACAAATTTCGAGGAAGGTCCCTGGCTTGACAAGAGAAACGGTATCTATTATCTTTCTTATGCAGCGGGAGGTGTGCCGGAACACATGGCTTATTCCACTTCCCGTTCCATACATGGACCATGGAAATATGGAGGCAGAATCATGAACGAGTCTCCAGGAAGTTTCACCATCCATGGTGGGAATATCCATATCAATGGAAGAGACTTCATGTTCTACCATCAGGGTCTGGCTCCAAACGGCTCAGGTTTCAGGCGTTCGGCAGCAGTGGAGGAGTTTGAATGGAAAGGCGACAGCATACCGTTCATCCCGTTTACGGATGCCGGTGTCATCAGACCTTTGAAGAACCTCGACCCGTTTTCGACAGTCGAGGCGGAGACGATGTCAGACTCATGGGGTGTAAAGACAGACCGCACGGCGGGCACCTCCCATTATCTCACATCTATTCATAATGGCGACTGGACACGCCTGAAAAGTGTTGACTTCTCAAATGGTGCGTCAAGACTGACAGCCAAGGTGCTAAATATAAAAAATCCGGGTTCCATAGAATTTTTTATAGACGGAGTAGAGAAACCTTTCGCTGTAGTGCCGGTCGAGAAAAACGGGGATATAAGCGTGGATGTAAATCCAGAGGTAAAGGGAGTTAAGGATGTATATATCCTCTTTAGGGGAGGCGACAGCGAATTGTTTGATTTCGATTCCTGGCATCTTGTCAGATAGGTCTCCGTTAATAACATGAATTGTCAGCTTTTGCGTATGTGGAAAGGTGTTTGAGGGATTGTTACAAATGGTAATGGTTTTGAAACATACGCGAATCCATATGTCGCGATTAAGAATATGTATGCGACATATTTAAAGACCTGACAGCAATGTTCTGAGTAATTTTGCAACAGATGACTGACAGACGTTTGGAATAATAGCCAAGGTTGTTTAAATAGGTAAAATTTTATATTTATGGATGCTTGTGAGGTTAGGTTTTGACCCAAATTAAGGTATCAAGTTTGTTTTAGGTTGCTATTGAGGCGACATTGTTTTGTCGCCTCAATAGAATTTTCAAGATTTTTATTTAAACTATATATAAAATGGCAAACAAGGAATACTTTCCCTCGATAGGGAAGATCAAATTTGAAGGCACATCAAGCTACAACCCTCTCGCATACCGCTACTACGACGCTGAGCGCGTGGTTCTCGGCAAACCGATGAAGGAGTGGCTCAAATTCGCCATGGCTTGGTGGCACACACTCTGTGCAGAAGGTGGCGACCAGTTCGGCGGCGGCACAAAGAAATTCCCCTGGAACGAGGGTGAGACAGCTCTCGAGCGTGCGAAGAACAAGGCTGACGCCGGATTCGAGATCATGGAGAAACTCGGCATAGAATATTTCTGCTTCCATGACGTGGACCTCATAGAGGAAGGTTCTTCAGTAGAGGAATACGAAAAGAACGTGAAGGATATCGTGGCATACCTCAAGGAGAAGATGCAGGGCACAAACATCAAGAACCTCTGGGGCACAGCCAATGTTTTCAGCAACGGCAGATACATGAACGGGGCTGCCACAAACCCGGATTTCGATGTTGTGGCACGCGCAGCAGTGCAGATCAAGAACGCGATCGACGCCACGATAGAACTCGGCGGCACCAACTACGTGTTCTGGGGCGGACGCGAAGGCTACATGAGCCTCCTCAACACTGACCAGAAGCGTGAGAAGGAGCATCTCGCAACAATGCTTACAATGGCGCGCGACTACGCCCGTTCAAAGGGTTTCACCGGCACATTCCTTATCGAGCCGAAACCCATGGAGCCTTCAAAGCACCAGTATGACGTCGACACCGAGACTGTAATCGGCTTCCTCAAGGCTCACGGTCTTGAAAAGGACTTCAAGGTGAACATCGAGGTGAACCACGCCACTCTCGCGGGCCACACATTCGAGCATGAACTCGCCGTTGCCGTCGACAACGGCATGCTCGGCAGCATCGACGCCAACCGTGGAGACTACCAGAACGGCTGGGACACTGACCAGTTCCCCATCGACAATTATGAACTGACCCAGGCTATGATGCAGATCATCCGCAACGGCGGTCTCGGCAACGGCGGCACCAATTTCGACGCGAAGACACGCCGCAACTCCACCGATCCCGAAGACATCTTCATCGCTCACATCGCCGGTATGGATGCCATGGCACGCGCCCTTCTCAGTGCGGCAGACGTGCTTGAGAAATCTCCCTACAAGAAAATGCTCGCCGACCGTTACGCATCGTTCGACGGTGGCGAAGGCAAGGATTTCGAAGAAGGCAAGCTCTCACTCGAACAGCTCGCAGAGATCGGACGCCGTGTAGACGAACCTGCCCGGACTTCCGGAAAGCAGGAGCTTTACGAGGCGATCGTCAACATGTATGCATAATATCATTTTTTCCATCGGGAGTTTTGGGTCGTATTGACCCAAAACTCTCTTCTTTTTATATTTACACAAACCTATCATGAATTCTCAAGACAACGGTAGCAAGATTTATCTCTACAGCATTGTCTGTGTAGCAGTGCTTGGCGGACTCCTGTTCGGATATGACACCGCCGTTATCTCCGGTGCGGAAAAAGGCTTGCAGGCTTTTTTCCTCGGAGCAAAAGACTTTGTTTACACTGATGTTATCCATGGCATCACATCTTCAAGCGCGCTGATCGGATGTATCCTGGGCAGCGCAATTTCCGGACTGCTGGCGTCGAGGCTCGGACGGAAAAGATCGCTCGCCGTAGCGGGTGTGCTATTCTTTCTGTCCGCTCTCGGGTCTTACAATCCCGAATTTTTCTTCTTTGAATACGGGAAACCATCTCTTTCCCTGCTGGTGGCATTCAATTTCTACCGCATCCTTGGGGGCATAGGCGTGGGACTGGCATCCGCCATATGTCCTATGTATATCGCCGAAGTAGCCCCTTCCGACATAAGGGGCACCCTCGTATCATGGAACCAGTTCGCAATAATCTTCGGACAGCTTGTGGTCTATTTCGTCAATTTCCTGATTCTCGGAGAGCACACAAATCCCATTATCGAGAGAATCGGCGAAACCCTTTATGCTGTCAATCCCTCTTCCGATCCATGGACAATACAGACCGGCTGGCGCTATATGTTTGGTTCGGAAGGTTTTGTTGCATTGGCGTTCACCATTCTCGTATGCTTTGTGCCTGAATCTCCCCGTTATTTAGCTTTGACCGGAAGAGACAGCAAGGCTTTGTCTGTCCTCACAAAAATCAACGGATCAAAGGCAAAGGAGATTCTCAATGAAATCAAAAACACAGTGTCGGTCAAAAGCGAAAAACTTTTCTCTTTCGGCGTCATGGTGATATTTGTAGGCGTGATGCTGTCGGTGTTCCAGCAGGCTGTCGGCATCAATGCAGTCCTTTATTATGCGCCTCGTATCTTTGACTCGATGGGAATGGGCAATCCTATGGTGCAGACCGTAATCATGGGCATCGTCAATATCCTGTTTACCCTGGTTGCCGTATTCACGGTAGAGAAATGGGGACGTAAGCCTCTGCTTATCTACGGATCGTTCGGTATGGCGATAGGGGCTTTCGGCGTAGCCGCATCCAACATATTTGCTGTCCATCCACTCGTGCCGGTGATATCCATCATGGTTTATTCGGCAGCTTTTATGTTCTCCTGGGGTCCGATCTGCTGGGTGCTGATATCCGAGATTTTCCCGAACACGATCAGAAGTGCCGCAGTAGCTATCGCCGTAGCGTTCCAATGGATATTCAACTTCATTGTCTCCTCCACCTTCGTACCGATGTACAACATGCGTGCCGGAGATATGGGAGAAAGCTTCGGACATGTCTTCGTCTATGCCCTTTACGGCATTATCTGCGTAGTGGCGGCATGGTTCGTTTACAGGCTTGTGCCTGAAACAAAAGGGAAGACTCTCGAAGAGATGTCGGCACTCTGGAAGAACCGTGAAAAGAAACATAATTAAAAGCACTGACATTAAATTGAAGTTTAAACAACTTCACTGTCAATTTCAATCAAAAGTTCCACAAATATGCTTAAATTTGTGGAACTTTTATTTTATTCTAATATGTCTTCATCCAAGATAACCAGTCCGAATATTAGAAATCCTTATCTCGATTTGGGGAAAGGCGCTAAAGGCATGGTGTTTGCTAACGTGGCTGACGCAATCCTTCCTGAAAGGATCAATGCGATTGTCACTCCTCGGCAGACCCACACCTCTAATGTGGCTGTTGTGACCTCTCCCGATCAAAGCTTCCCTGACACCGACGCCCTTATCACTCAGCGCAACGATATAGCTGTCGGGGTGAGGACTGCCGATTGCGTCCCTATCCTGCTCCATGCGCCCGACATAAAAGCCGTGGCGGCGGTACACGCAGGCTGGAAAGGGACAGCCGGAAGAATCGTAGGGAAGACAATCGAAAGACTGATTTCACTTGGTGCAGACCCACACCTCATGCATGCCGCCATCGGTCCGTGTATCTGCGGTAACTGCTACAACGTTAGCGAAGACCTGATAGAGTTATTCGAAAATATCGGGCTTGGGGCAAGCATCCGGAGATGGACAATAGATTATGAATCCGGTAAACGGATTGACGACGGCTCCCCCCGTATCAATCTTCCGGAAGCAAACAGGATAATCATGCGTGAACATGGCATCGACAATAATAATATAGAGTCAACCCCATTCTGCACCCTGCATAATCATACAGATGACGGCACCTCGGCTTCCGGAATGCAATCCCCGTTCCCTTCCTGGAGACGGAACCCCGGAACCACCACCCGTCTTCTGACAATAGCATACCTCATCTGAAACACCCAAATACCATGTATTACAGAAATCTTTTATTAGTTATGGCAATCATTGCAAGTGGTCTTTCATCCCATGCAGCCACTACCGCAGACTCGGTCTATTCGAAACTCAAAACCGGGTTTGTTGAACTCAGGAAACAGGTGGTGCGCGAACCGCAAGGTTTCATCAAATACCCCTATCTCATCCCCGCCGGATTTTATTCGCAATTATGGGACTGGGACGCATTCTTTATGGCAAACCATTTCATATCAAAAGGGGAACCGGAGTATATGAAAAACTGGGTGATGACTTTCTCCCAAGGGATTGACGATGACGGATATGTTGCCGGATGCATGACCAAAGACGGACCGCGAAACGTCTACAGCGGACGGTTCGCGATGAAACCGTTCCTCTCACAGGGCGCATATCATTACAGCAAGGCAACCGGCGACTGGGAATGGATACGCCCCATTTATAATGACCTCAAAAGCGTGATAGACTATCGCAAGAAAACACAATGCGACTCTATTTCCGGATTATATTATTGGGAAATAGCGATGCAAAGCGGTGCCGACAATAATCCGGCTCTCAATTATTTCAAAGACGACACCCGCTCTTTTATAAGCACTGACGCCACTGCCTTCCAATACGGCGAACTGCTTGCCCAGGCGGCGATAGCCTCTAAACTCGGATATAAAGAGGATGCATTGGCATACCGCAAGGAAGCGGAATCCTTGAAAAAGGGGCTTAACGAGATATGCTGGAACGAGGAGGATCAGTGCTATTATAATGTTGACCGGGAATCTCGCGAGCAATACCGCCGTATAGGTTATTCCACTTTCGTGCCGCTGATGTATAAGATGGCTCCTGAAGATAAAGGGAAGGCGATGGTGGAACGCTACATGCTTTCGGAAGACCATATGAAAGCGCCCTACGGTTTCAGGAGCCTCTCGAAAAGTGATGTCGACTATAACAACAAGAACATCATAGTTCCGTTCTCCAACTGGCAAGGTCCCGTATGGGGAATCTGCAACTACATCTATTCCATCGGATTGCACAACTATGGGTTTGACAAGGAAGTGGAATGGCTTGCCGAAAAAGTGGGTGGGCTTATGGCTAAAGACATCGACACCTACGGCACCATGCACGAGACATATCATGCCGACACCGGCGAACCTCTCGCCCCGTCCAATTTCAAATACCGTACTCCCGACGGCAAGATCCAGGGATTTGTCAGCTGGAACCTCTGCATGGAAAACGTCTTTGAAGGACTCCTCCAAGGCAAATGGATGCTTCTCGACATCGAAGGAATGTAATTCAAATATCGCGGAAGCTGTTAGTACGTAAAATTTTAGGAAGCTGTTTAAATCCGGAGATTAAACAGCTTCCTTGTTATTTTACTTTGGTTGGGACAATAATTGCTGAAGCTCTTCAGGACGGTTTGTTGTGATATAGTCTACGTTCTTGAGGATAAGACTTTTCATAATTTCCGGATCGTCAACCGTCCAGACATTTACCTCAAGTCCGAGTTTTTTTGCCTCATCTATCCATTCCGGATGCTTTTCAAACACTTTGTAGGAATAGTCAAGCCCGGCAAAACCCAACTTCTTCACCTCCTCCGGAGAAAGATCACCGTTCAGATAATACACCGGTGTCAAAGGCGACAATCTGTGCAACTCTTTACATGCAAAAAGAGAAAACGCTATATAGTCTACCCTTTCCTGAAGTTTGAAACTGTTGACCATATCCACAATCTTTTGGCAAGCCAACGTCTCCCTCACGCTGTCATTGCCATGAGTCTTAACCTCAAGCACCAACCGGATATCCGGATGTCGCGATGCCTTGACCAGATATTCTTCCAACGTCGGCACCTTCTCTCCATTATCAAGACGGATCGATAGAATCTCCCCCATGGATGCTTTCGGAAAATCAACACCCTTGAACACCCTGTCGTGGTTCACGACAAGATTGTCGTCGGCAATAAGCCATACGTCAAATTCGCTTCCATAAGCTCCTATTGAATCCGCCTTAACCAAAGAAGCGAGAGAATTTTGCGCGGATCCTTCTGTTTTCCAATAACCCCGGTGTGCCACCACCTTTGTTTGAGCGTGCAGCCCGGCAGAGGCAGCTATTGACAAAGCTGCCACCATAAAGAATCGAATCAATCTATTTTTCATAATAATGGGTTCAAAATTTCCTAAAATATAAACAAATATTTTGTAAAATTAAGACACAGTCTAACGAAATAATCAAATATTCATATGTGCCGGACGCTTCATTTACCACTTATGCAGAGGTTTAGAATTTCAGAAAAGCGCCAATGACGTTTATCAAAACATCAAACTCAACCTGAACTGAATTCAGACTTATCACTTTGACAGTTCCATAAAAAGCAAAGAAATCTTTCCTTTGTGATTCTAAATCCAAAACTTTTTCACACATCACAAT
>JAIDJJ010000583.1 GCA_029052265.1 Muribaculaceae bacterium | reverse complement strand
TTCCATGATATGACCGGTCGGATTTATGGCGCGTCGTACATTTGTTGTGCAAATGTACGACGCGCCATAAAGATGCGATGCCATCCCGCAGATGTGTCCCGTGTTATGAGAATGATGTGCCGGCGTGGGTAATTGGTCGCCGATACTTGCCTGTATGATGATCCAAATATATTAAGGAATAAGATGATTTTATAAGAAAAATAATTAAATTTGCATTTCAAAACAGTAATTTCTATGATTTCATCAATGACGGGCTTCGGGCGAGGTGGTGCCCAGACGCCCACGAAAAGGGTTAAGGTGGAGATAAAGTCTCTCAATAGCAAGCAGCTCGATCTGTCGTTGCGTGTGCCGTCTTGCTTCCGGGAAATGGAGGTCACGATGCGCAATCCGATAGCCGCCCGCCTCGAACGTGGAAAAGTGGAACTTTCCGCAACGGTGGAAAGTGTTGTGGCGGAAGCCACCGCTGCTATCAATGTGGAATTGCTTTCAGCATATAAATCTCAGTTTGAGGAGATGGGCCGCCGTCTCGGATTGCCTGAGCCTTCTGATTGGTATCAGATGCTTCTGCGCATGCCCGATGCTATGAAAACGGAGACATCCACGTTGGCGCCCGAAGAAGCTGAAGCTTTTGTGGCGGCGTGCAATGAAGCTATCGATGCCCTGGTGGAATTTCGCCGTCGGGAAGGTAAGAAGCTCTATGCCTTTTTTGAGGAGAAAATCGACCGGATACGTCAACTGCTTTCGGATATTGCCCAATATGAAGAGGAACGTATCCCTAAGATAAGGGAGAGACTTGAAGACCAGCTGTCGCGTCTGGCGTCGATAGAATATGACCGTGCGCGTCTTGAGCAGGAATTGATATTTTATATAGAGAAACTTGACGTTACAGAAGAAAAAGTTCGCTTGTCGTCACACCTGAATTATTTCATGGAGACACTCGGTCCGGCAGACGGCAATGCGGGAGAAGGTCAAGGGAAAAAACTTGGCTTCATCGCTCAGGAAATGGGTCGCGAGATAAATACTCTCGGCTCCAAATCCAATCATGCGGGAATGCAGAAGATTGTGGTTATGATGAAAGATGAACTTGAACAGATAAAAGAGCAGGTGCTTAACGTGTTATGAAAGGGAAAATAATAATTCTTTCCGCGCCGTCGGGCACAGGAAAATCT
>JAIDJJ010000582.1 GCA_029052265.1 Muribaculaceae bacterium | reverse complement strand
ACCGATTTTGAGCTTTCGTTTTGTTATTATGGAATCCCATAACGCCATCTCTCAAACTCAAAATTTACTCGAAAATCCTCTCTAAATCTTAACATAAGTCAAATCCAAACATTCTCTTAAACCCAAAACATTATGAAACGGATTTTTATTTACCTTATGCTCTCTATGACGGGCGTGACTATGGCGAATGCCTCTTCTGCCGAAAAGTCGGCAGACAATCAAAAAACATATGTGACTGTTCACACCAACCAAGGTGATTTCACGCTTTGGCTTTATGACGACACCCCGGTACACCGCGACAATTTTATCCGTCTTTGTAAAGACGGCACATACGAAGGCGTGCTTTTCCATCGTGTGATAAAGGATTTCCTTATACAGGGAGGTGATCCACAAAGTAAAGAGCGCATGCCGGGCAAGGAATATGGCGACGGCGACGGAGGATATGTGGTTTATTCCGAGATTCTTCCTGACCGCTTCTGCAAAAAAGGAGCTCTGATAGACGCTAAACTCGGTGATGACGTCAATCCAACCCGTATGTCGGCAGGTACACAATTCTGCGTGGTGCAGGGAAAAACTTTTACCGACGAACAACTGGACGCCACCGAAGTCCGTATGAATGAATGGCACAAGAATCATCTTTATCATCTCGCCCGTTATGAGCTGATGCTTGAGAATCCTGAACTCTCAAAGATTGAGAACGGTGATCTTTTGAATGCCAAGGCTCGTGAGCGTGCTGAAAAACAGTATGCGGAACAGGGTAAGCTCACAATTTCTCCCGAAAGAAGGGAAGTATATAAGACCATCGGCGGCACTCCACATCTTGACGGCACAGTAACCATTTTCGGTGAACTTATAGAGGGGCAAGATATTGTGAAAAAAATCACCCTGATGAAAACAGACGAAATGGACCGCCCATTGTCAGATGTAGTTATATTGTCTACCGAGGTCTATCAAAAATAATTCAACTTTTGCTTGCAAAGGTTGAAGGTTATGAGGTGAGGTGGTCAAAAGGTTAACATTAACCACTTAACTCACTAAATAAAAATATTTCACATAGCATAAAAACTTAACCATTCATGAAATTATCAATTACGTCAGTGGCATGCACTCTCGCACTGATGGTTGGTTCAGTAAATGCCACCGCAGAGGTGACATATGCCGATTATCTTCGTGCCGACACTATCCTGGCAACTGCCAAAAAAGCCTATTCTTCCACCGTAACCCCAAAATGGCTGGGAGACTCCCATTATTTCTGGTATAAGAACCATGAAAAGAATGGAGATTTTTATTATCTCGTAAATGCCGCCACAGGCAAGAAACAGCGAGCCGCCGACAAAAAAGGACTTGTGGCATTCCTTCCCAAAAAGCAGAAAACTCTTGAAGAAGAGCTCCTGAAAGAAGATAATCAACAACGCCGCGGTTGGTTCAACAGAGAGGATCGTCAAAAAACTGTGGTATCTCCCGACAAAAAATTGCAGGCATACGTTAAAGATCATAACGTCTACATAGCCCCTTTCAATGAGAAAGACAGTCTTGCTGCTCCTAAAGATGAAATAGCCCTGACAATGGATGGTGTGCCCGGTCTCAGATATGACCATTGGTCGATAAGCTGGTCTCCAGATTCAAAAAAGCTTGCCACAGTCAAGGTGCGCGAGGTGGAGGAGCGTCGTATTCCTATTATTGAATCAAGCCCGTCAAGCCAGAAGCAACCAATTCTGCAGTGGCGCAATTATGCCAAGCCCGGCGATGTGCTCCCCGTGAGCGTCCCTGTGCTTTTCGATGTTGAATCACGCAAGCAGGTGAATGTGGAAGCCAAACCATACGAAAATCAATTCTCCCTATATCTCACAGGCTGGCGTGACGACAGCCGTGCCTTCACTTTTGAATTCAACGAGAGAGGTCACCAGAGATATGTGATAGGTGAAGTGAACGCCAACGATGGCTCTATCAAAAATCTGGTTGACGAGAATGTGAAGACTTTCATCTACTACAATAATAACTTCCGTCATGACCTTGCCGACGGCAAAGAGATTCTCTGGATCTCTGAGCGCGACGGTTGGCGCCACCTATATCTGTTTGACGGAACCACAGGTGATGTGAAACGTCAGGTGACAAAAGGAGACTGGGTTGTCCGCAACGTGGAATATGTAGATGAGCCCAATGGTACAATATATTTTTACGCTTCAGGTTTCAACGAAGGTGAGGATCCATACAATCTCCATTATTGCCGCATCAATCTTGACGGAACCGGTTTTAAGGATCTCACACCGGAAAACGGTAATCACCACGTGAGCCTTTCCGCCGACCGCGCATATTTCACCGATGTTTATTCACGTCCAGACCTGGCGCCTATAAGCCTGTTGAAACGCACTGCAGACGGATCTGTAGTGACAGAGCTGGAGAAAGCTGACGTCAGCGAACTTGTAGCCGAAGGATGGCAGGCACCCGAGGTGTTCTCCGCAAAGGGGCGCGACGGAAAGACAGATATCTGGGGCAACATCTATCGTCCTATGAATTTCGATCCCTCAAAGAAATATCCTGTAGTGGAGATGATCTATGCCGGACCTCACGACTCTCACGTAGACAAAGACTTCAAGACCGCCAACCATCTTATCTCTAAGTTGGCTGAACTTGGCTTCATCGTGGTTTCTATCGACGGCATGGGCACCGCTAACCGCTCCAAGGCATTCCACGATGTATGCTGGAAAA
Source organism: Muribaculaceae bacterium (assembly GCA_029052265.1). Classification (GTDB taxonomy): domain Bacteria; phylum Bacteroidota; class Bacteroidia; order Bacteroidales; family Muribaculaceae; genus Lepagella. The sequence goes on along the minus strand of JAIDJJ010000582.1, from coordinate 7,201 downwards.
ACCTTAAGGATGCAGGTTTTCCCGACCGCATGGCATGGATGAAAGCGGCAGCCGGGAAATATCCTTATATGGATCTTGACCGTGTGGGTATCTACGGTTGGTCGGCAGGCGGTCAGAACGCTATGGCGGCTCTCCTTTTCCACAATGATTTCTACAAGGCGGCGGTGGCTCTCTGCGGTTGCCACGACAACAGAATGGACAAGATATGGTGGAACGAACAGTGGATGGGCTATCCTGTCGACGAATCGTATAGCGCTTCTTCAAATGTTGACAACGCACATCTCCTGAAGGGTAAACTTCTATTGATCAACGGGGAGCTTGACGACAATGTAGATCCGGCTTCCACACTACAGGTGGTAGATGCCCTGATGAAGGCAAACAAGAACTTCGAGCAGCTCTATCTTCCCGGCAAGAGTCATGCACTCGGCGGCACTTTCGAGATCCACAAGATCTATGACCACTTCGTGAAGAATCTAATGGGACAGGAAGTTCCTGAATGGAAATAACTACTAACTGACCACACAACACACACAAAGATTCTCTAAGCAAAAGAGGAGATTCGCGATTTTTTTGTTAATTTTGCAGTCTAAGAGTGCTTTTGCATTCTTTATCGGCTGCACAGGGTGGTTTGATCCCGACGCGGAGACGCGCCGGCAGCCAATGTTTTTCTTGCAAGAAAATAAAATTTAGATTCCATATATGGCAAATCAGGAACTTACAGAACAAGAACAGGTGCGTCGCAACAGTATGCAGGCGCTACGTGACCGTGGAATAGAGCCTTATCCGGCAGCGGAATACAAGGTGACAGGTCATTCTGTTGAAATTAAAGAAAATTTTGTTGACGGAGAGGAAACGCCTCGTGAAGTCACAGTGGCGGGTCGCATCATGAGCCGCCGAATCATGGGTAAGGCTTCTTTTATGGAGCTGCAGGATGCCGACGGCAGAATACAGGTATATGTCAGCCGAGATGATCTTTGTCCCGGTGAAGACAAGGATATGTATAATGTCGTGTTCAAGAAACTTCTTGACATCGGAGACTTTATAGGAGTGAAAGGATATGTGTTCCGCACACAGATGGGGGAGATCTCCATACATGCGCAGGAGATCACAGTCCTCTCCAAGAGCCTTCGTCCGCTTCCTGTGGTAAAGATGAAAGACGGTAAGGCTTATGACGCTTTCACAGATCCTGAACAACGTTACCGTCAGCGTTATGTTGATCTCGTTGTCAACAAGGGAATCAAGGATATTTTCCTGAAACGTACAAGGATGTTCAACTCTATGCGTGAGTATTTCAATTCACACGGCTACGTAGAGGTTGAAACCCCGATCCTTCAGGCAATCCCGGGAGGTGCCTCCGCGCGTCCGTTTATCACTCATCATAATGCGCTCGATATCCCTCTCTATCTCCGTATTGCCGATGAACTCTATCTGAAGCGTCTTATTGTCGGTGGATTCGAAGGAGTATACGAATTTTCAAAGAATTTCCGCAATGAGGGGATGGACCGTACCCATAATCCTGAATTTACATGCATGGAGATCTATGTGTCGTACAAGGATTATAACTGGATGATGGATTTCACCGAGAAGATGCTTGAGAAGATCTGTCTGGATGTTAACGGGACTACGGACGTACAGGTGGGCGACAACACGATCTCGTTCAAGGCTCCTTATCCGCGTGTGACAATGACTCAGGCAATCCTTGACAAGACCGGATTCGATATTACAGGCAAAACGGAAGAAGAACTCCGCGCTTTCTGTAAGGAAAACGACATAGAGGTAGATGAATCTTTTGGTAAAGGTAAACTTATTGATGAGATCTTCGGTGAAAAATGCGAGGGCTCTTTCATTCAGCCTACCTTCATAATCGACTATCCTATTGAGATGTCGCCGCTCACGAAGCGCCATCGTAATGATCCTCGTCTTACCGAGCGTTTTGAACTTATGGTGAACGGTAAGGAGCTTGCAAACGCATATTCCGAGCTTAACGACCCGATTGACCAATATGAACGCTTTGTCGAGCAGATGAAGCTTGCCGACAAGGGTGATGACGAGGCTATGATCATCGACGGTGATTTCATTCGTGCACTTGAATATGGTATGCCCCCCACATCAGGAATGGGTATCGGTATGGACCGTCTTGCTATGCTTATGACAGGTCAGTCCACCATTCAGGAAGTGCTTCTCTTCCCCCAGATGCGTCCTGAAAAGAAACAGAACAAGGAAAATCAGGAAGAAGAAGAGGCAGAGTGATGGGAAGACTGGGAAAGATAGCTGTGATCGGATCCGGGAGCTGGGCTACGGCGCTTGCCAAGCTTCTGCTTAACAACAACGACGCCATCAATTGGTATGTGCGCCGTCAGGAGCGTATTGACGATTTTATCCGCTATCACCGTAATACAGTCTATCTCAGCGATGTGACTTTCGATACAGACCGTATCAATTTCTATTCAGACATCAATGGTGCGGTCGCGGACGCGGATACGCTCGTTGTGGCAATCCCTTCCCCGTATTTCAAGGATGAAGCGGAAAAAATTACGGAAGATATTTCCGGAAAGAATATTGTCTCCGCTGTCAAAGGGCTTGTTCCCGGCGACAATATGATTGTCACCGAATGGTTTGCCCGCAACTATGGATGTCATGACTCCAATCTGATGGTCATAGGCGGTCCGTGTCATGCAGAGGAGGTGGCTCTTGATCATCTCAGTTACCTGACTATCGGATGCCATGATCCGGAGAAAAGCCGTGAATTCGGCAAGGCTATAGCGGGAGTCCGGCTTAAGACAATACATTCTGAAGATGTGGAAGGTATAGAATATGCCGCAGTGCTCAAGAATGTATATGCGATTGCATCGGGAATGGTCAATGGAATGAAGGCAGGCGACAATTTCAAGGCAATGCTTGTATGCAACGCGGTGAGGGAAATGCGTTCGTTTATAGATGCGATTGCTCCCATGCCACGCGACATCTGCCGCTCTGCATATCTCGGAGACCTTCTTGTCACGGCATATAGCCTCTTTTCCCGCAACCATAATTTCGGAGCCATGATCGGAAAAGGTCATAGTGTGAAGGCTGCCAAAATGGAAATGGAAATGGTGGCGGAAGGGTATTATGGCACCCGGTGTATGTATGAGATCAATGGTGCGACAGTAAATGTCGACATGCCGATTCTGGAATGTGTGTACCGCATACTTTACCAGGGGATTTCTCCAAAGGAAGCATTTTCCAAGGTGTCTGAAACTTTTACATGACAAACTGAAGATAGCGCAGTTCTTTCCGGACTGCGTTATCTTCATTTGCTTTATTTTGCTTAACTTTACGAAAAATAGCATCAAAAAGATTAATGTTTCTTATAAGAAGAGGCTGAGCCGGAACAAAACAGCCTGTATGATCATTAATATTTTTGGGATGCATAGAAGATAGCCCGAAACATTTTAAATTATAAAGACAATGAAATCTGTTGAACTAAACATTCAGGACGCGATTTATTTCGCTGAGAAACAATATGAGGGAAACAAGGCTGCCGCTGTAGACGCAATGGCAAAACTTAACGAGGGAAGCGGGGAAGGATCTGATTTCCTCGGATGGCTTGACCTCCCTTCGACTACCTCCCAAGATCTTCTGGCAAGTATCAACAAGACTGCTGACCGTCTCCGCAAGAATTGCGAATATGTGGTATGTGTGGGCATAGGTGGCAGTTACCTTGGCGCGAAGGCTGTGATTTCCGCTCTTTCCGATTCATTTGCTGATTTTTATGCTCCGACTCCGGAGAATCCGAAGGTGCTTTATGCCGGACAGAACATAGGCGAGGAGTATACGGCTGAATTGGAGAAGCTTCTTGAGGGTAAAAAATTCGGTATAATCGTTATTTCAAAATCCGGAACCACTACCGAACCGGCGATCGCTTTCCGTATCTTTAAGGAAATGCTTGAAAAGCAGGTTGGCAAGGAGGTTGCAAAAGATCTTATCGTTGCTGTGACAGATGAGAAAAAAGGCGCTCTCCGCACTCTTGCCACTCAGGAAGGTTATGAGACATATATTATTCCTGACAATGTAGGCGGAAGGTTCTCTGTGCTTACTCCGGTAGGGCTTCTTCCGATTGCCTGTGCTGGTTTTGATATAGTGAAGCTGGTGGCTGGCGCTGCACAGATGGAAGAGACAACCAAGCATTCCGGCGATGAAAATCCGAGTGAGGTATATGCCCGTATGCGGAACGCACTCTATCAGGCTGGAAAGAAAACCGAGATACTTGTGAACTTCAATCCAAAACTCCATTATTTCGGAGAATGGTGGAAGCAGCTTTACGGAGAAAGCGAAGGTAAGGACGGAAAGGGAATTTTCCCGGCTGCTGTCGACTTTACTACCGATCTTCATTCCATGGGTCAATGGATTCAGGAAGGGGAGCGTACTATTTTTGAGACAGTCATCTCTGTAAAGGAACCGGCTATCACACGCCGTATTCCCGAGGATGCAGCCAACCTGGACGGAATCAATTACCTTGCAGGCAAACGTATCGACGAGGTCAACAAAATGGCTGAGCTCGGCACCAAGATCGCGCATGTGGACGGTGGTGTGCCAAATATCAAGATTGAACTAAACAAGCTTGACGAGCATTCTCTCGGACAGCTCATCTATTTCTTTGAGAAGGCATGTGGCATAAGCGGATATATACTTGGTGTGAACCCGTTCAATCAGCCGGGAGTGGAGGCTTATAAGAAAAACATGTTTGCTCTTCTTGAGAAGCCCGGTTATGAAAAAGAAACAGAAGCAATCAAATCCAAATTGAAATAATCTGAAATTCAAAATTGGAATAGTTTGAAAATAAAGAAGAGCAGTCTTTCGGCTGCTCTTTTTTATTTCATATCTCATTTGTTGTTAAGCAATTTCACCTTTACAAGAGAACCGGATTTTGTGACCGGGGAGGTCTTGCCGTTGACAGTCATTGAGGAAGGGGAGGCTTTGAACCCAATGTTGATACGTGGTTGACCGGTGACTTGAAGATTGAGCCGTTTCCCTTCGTTTTTTGCGATCATACTTAGTTTTGAAAGAGATGAAAATCTCACATCGTCACCCCGACGCAATGAGCTGCCATGTCCGATAAACGTTTCAGACGGATTCGCCGCATCTCCACCCTCGGGATAGCTCACTGCAAACATATAGGCATCAGTGTTCCATCCGTCGGCTTCAATCCAAGAATTCATATGCATCAATCTGCCGTCGGCAAGCTGATTGATGTAAAGGTCGGTAATTTTTCCATTATGTTTCATGCGTAACCCGATCCAGTTTTTCCCTTCTCTCCGTTCTATGACGGGAAGATTCTTGTCGTCGGGAGAATCTTTCAGGATGATTGCTGTCACCGCTTTCACTCTGTCGGTGGTTTCAGGGAGATGGAAAGAATAATACTCTTCAGAGGCTTGCAGATTTTCGGTGGGTCCCTCCTTCACCTCCCAATAAAGATCTTCAGGATAATCATGTACAAAATTACTATATGCGAGCTGGCGCGGGTAAAGCGGGCGCACAGCAACAGCCGACTGACCGTTTTTCACCTCAAGATCAAAACCTCGTTTTGTGGCTTCTCCTCCGGGATGCCATAGCCATTCGAAATGCCCCGGTTTGTGGCTTCCTATGTCGTCGATGATAAATATGACATTGTCGATCCAAAGAAAATTCCTGAAATTTCTGTTGAAATGTTTCGACATAGGACCTGTGCCGTCAGCAAGGACATATTTGATGTTTCCTCCATCGATCAGCGAACTTACAGAGCCGGGTAGCATTGATCCATGATACTGTTGGAATGTGGGTTGTCCCTCACCATTAAATTTCACTACGTTGTGTGCATCACTCTGGAAGAAATAGTTCCGGTATTCCGGTTTCCCGTAGCTGCAATTTCCGGCATCCTTGATTATATCCACACCCTTATGGAAAATGATAAACGAATTGGCATCTGCATGAGAATGGTTCCATGTCATACCTGATTTCACGGCAAGCATTGTTGCGTCTTTATCCCAGTTGTCGCGCATGGTAGCCCATCCGAAATCTTTCCAAAGGTGAGAAGTAGGGAGATCGGGAGTGGCTGGAGTCTTGGAAAGATCAGGAGTATAGAGGAATCCCATAGGGAATGAACGGGGATATCCTTCTCTGTGCTGCCCTTCCTTTACTTGAGAGACATACCATAAGGTTTCCGGCGATTTCTCTCCCATGGCGTAGGCGAGCAACATTGAACTTTCTCCGGTCACATTTTTATGGCTGTCTCCGAAATTTATGCTATACAGTTCACCGTCTCGGGGATAAGCCACATGACAGAAAAATGAGGCGAGTTTAGCCATATGGGGAATGTCTTCAAGCTTGGTTCCGGGATGTGAATTAAGATAGGCAAGACGGAACAAGAGCGCTTCGGTAGTGCCGAAACTTGCATAGTTGATGCTTTCATACATTCCGCCGTCGCGGTCGAAAGTACGTGGTTTATGTTGAATGACATCACCGTTAAATTCAAACCATTCAGGAAGCATCTCGATAAGAGTGTCGGCTCCTTTCTTTGCATCGGGCAATTCGTTGCTGATAGCAAGCGCGAGCAATCCTCCCATTCCTGCACATGATGTCCACCAGTTATGACCCATTGAATTAAGGGAGTGTATACGGGTCGGTTCGAGAATCCAGTCGCCGAGAAGGGGCTCAACGGCAAGGTCATACATACCCTTGGCTATCTGCATCCGTTCTGCAGGGGTGAGAATTTCATATATGACGTCATATGCCACGGCAACCTGAAAAGAGCGGTGTGCCATCTGCAATTCGCTTCGCCAAGCCGGAGTGCGTGCCAGCATCTCCCTGTCGCCCCAAGATTTGATTTTGGAGGTTTCGATAAGCACATCCTTTATCTTGTCGGCATATTTCCGATCACCCGTCATCATATATGCAAGCGCCGGGTATTCGAGTCTCCGCACATCCCCCTTACCTTCCACCTGACGGTCTGCCTCGGCTTGAATAACACGCCAAGCATTTTGCATTGCCGTGTCTGATTTCAAGGCGGCTTTGGCAGTGTTCACTCTTTCAGGAGTGAACAGGAGGGAGGGGTGTTTGATTGCCGCCTGCGCGGTAATCAAACAAAATATGTATAATATTACAACTGTGTAGCGTTTCATGTCGATTTGAAGACTTTAAACCTGTCTCTTATTCCCATCTGACGCGGCCGCCGCTCTTGCGGGTG
>JAIDJJ010000581.1 GCA_029052265.1 Muribaculaceae bacterium | reverse complement strand
TTCAGAAGGAAAAAACATAAAAATAATCTATAAACCTGCTGAAAACCGGTCTGGCTCTGAAAAAAGAAGAGGCAGCTAAAGTTTCTGATGAAGTTGCCCGGCTTTCGGAAGAATTTAAACAATGGGAAAGTGAGAATAAAGAGATCTATATATCGCTCAACGATCAGTTGGCAAAACTTGCATCATGCGCTCCCCTTGATTCTTCATTATGCAACACTGATGAATCTTCATTAGAAAACATTCCGGAATCCTGATTTTCTAAAAATATCAATACCGACATTTAAATTGAAGAATGATCTTGACCCTATTGAAGTGGGGATAAACGGCAATCGTGAATTTCATGACATTTTTAGATCTGTGATACTCCAATTTGGAGAGGAGGTTATCACAGACCGAAGATTATATTCTCTGATGTCTGATTTCGGGAATGACTCTTCCCGCAAGATAATGAATGTGCTATCTTTAGCTGTCAGCTACAGATTAGGTAATAAAATCATTTCTATTAGAGAAGGTGACGAAAGTGAATACTCTATGAAATTTAACAATCTGCGTCACGCTTTTCAGGAAGACAATTTTCTGATGCAAGGGATAGCGGAATATATGGTAAACTCATTCTTATATGCCCTTGAATTGGATGAAAAACCTAAATCCTACGATCCGAAGCTTGAATTAAGCAAGGGAAATAGAAATTCTTTCGACATGACAGCTTCTGAAGATGGAACCTACATTGGAAATTTCGATTCAGAGGGACGAAAATCCGGTTTCGGGATATCTCAAATTGAAAATAACGGTTTGTTCGCCGGTGAATGGAAAATAGGGATGCGCAACGGAATGGGAATCGAACACTCTCATGACAAACAGAAATATGCCGGAGAATATCGTTTTAACAGAAAAAACGGTATAGGCACAGCCATTCATACTGACGGATCTTGTTATTCCGGACAATGGCGTAACAACCGTGAGGATGGCACGGGGATTCTTTTCTTTCCTAATGGAGAGAAAATGTTGGCTTTCTATTCCGATGGCAAGCTTTCCGGAAATCACGGAATTTATCTGCTTCAAGACGGAAGCATGATATATGGGAAAATGACACCTTCCGGACCTGACGGATATTGTATAAGAT
>JAIDJJ010000580.1 GCA_029052265.1 Muribaculaceae bacterium | reverse complement strand
GGTCTCACAGACTTTCAAATCGGAACAAAACCCAAAGCCGTCGTCTACACATGATGTAAAACAGGTGTAGACGCAACCTAATAATAGGAATATGTTGAAAAATGACTTTAACCGGTTCATTTTATTTTGTTTCAGATAAATTGGTTTTTCAAATTATTTGTTTTGAATCACTGCAATTAAGAATATTTGTCTTGGCAGAATCATAATGATTACTGTGAAGAGTCGTCTTTGGATTTGAAATCTAAGTAATCTTCCGTGATTTCTTTTATTGTATTACTAATGTTTCCGACATCATCAATCAGAGTAAGCGTGGTAGTTATTGTCTTTTTGTCTGTAGATATAACTTCCTTTGATATGATCCAGCAACCGTCTGATTCGTCCCAGGATTCGACCCTATATCTTGTTTTATTGTCAGGATCTTTGAAAATCATGGCTCCTTCGTTGTCAAGTACTATGGTCCAGTGGTTGGGATAATGATGAAGTCTTCGTTCTCCTTGGATATCTTTATAATATACAGATTCATTAAGTCCGAAGAAGTGAATCACTTTACGAGTGCTGCATTCTTGTGAATCGTCTGTTTTTTCTATAAAATTTGAAAGGATGCGGCACCCTTCCGAATCTTTAAGCCAGATCTCAGTTTGGGAACTTCCTATTTGCCCGTCTTCTCCAAGCACGATAGCATAGTAGTCCCCTTTTTCCGGCTTAAGTGGCACATTACTATTCTCGACTGTGGGCCAATCCCGTCCTTCCATATATTTTATAAAGTAATCCGGCAGGGTGCCATTTTCGTCGGGAAGTACCATAAGGTCTCCACGTTCATCATACATGAGTCCGAACTCCATATTCAGGATCTGCTCTGCGAATGGCTGGATGTCGACCTGACATGTAAGTGTGGTGGTCATTCCGGTGATGGTGAAGCGGTAGATGTTGTTGCGCTCGATGTTGTAACGGCCGGCTTCGGAGCGGGTCGCGGCGGTGGGTATGTCGTTTGACTCCTTCGTGCCGTTTGTGGCGAAGTAGATCGTGTTCGTGGGAGGTTTCTTCGTACCTTCCGTGTCGCCGTCTCCGGTTCCGGGAACAGTCTCCCCGTCCGGATTCGCGAGGGTAACGGTGATGACGGTGTAGTCATCGGTGCCGACGTTGATATATTCGGGCACGTATGCCACCCACTTTTCCGGCGTAACGGTCTTGTCGTCGTTCTCTTTCCGCGACGATACTTTCTTGAACTCCAATTCCACCGCGTTTGCATCATTCTTGCCCCCTACAAGGTGTGGAACGCGTGCAAAATCCGTATCCCAATCATAATCATAACCTTGGTAATAATCTTTATAGTCGAATTGCCATCCACCCGCGTCAGAATAGGGGGCGCAATAACCTTTTGAGTTGTAGCGGGTCATTTTTACTGAAGAGAAAGAGGCATACGCGTTGTCGAGCACCACCTCCACCCGCGCCATCGCGCGGAGCAAGGGCAAAGCATATTTGGTAAGATCCACGTAGACATCCTTTTTCAGATTTCCTTCGCTGTCGATATATTGGTTCACTCCATATTTATCCTCGCCAAGATCATACCTTCTGACACCATAGAAAGGGATCAGCCGTTTTGGACCGAGCCAGTCTTCACCCTCGGCAGGTGTCGCGAGGGCTTCGAACTGTGAGCCGGCGTGTGTGGTGAGGTCTTTGATAGTAGTCACCCCTTTCACGAGGGAGAAAGAGCCTTCCGCAGCGTCAGCTTCCTCTTTCTCTTCCGGATACGTCCCCCAGTTGGCGGCTACCACCAGTTTGAACTTTGTGCCGACGTTGGAAGGTACCTGTCCCATGAAGGTGTAGTAATACGTCCCTTCCTCAGGTTCAGGGTTTATGGAAGGTTTGAGATAAGGATCGAAAGTGGCGAGGTAGTTATTCTTTTCAGCGTCAAAGAAATAAATCCTGTAGTCATTCCCTGTTATGTCAAGGTAATTCTCATATCCGGAGCCGGGTTCGAACTCGCCGGGATTGGTGGCTCTTGTCGCCCCCTCCACGCCGAGGGAGATCCCGAGAGTGGGCACCCCTTCCGCCGGCAGGAGAGGGTCCGGCGATGCGAGACTCTCCTTGGAGCATGAGGATGCCACAACCCCTGCTATGAGACAGGCGGCGGACAGGGAGAATATGTTATGTTTCACGTTAATCACGTTTTAATGAATTCAAATTTCCAAATCGATTCACAATTCAAATTTGCAGTCCACAATTAAGTGTTAATTGTAAAGCCGAGGCATAAAATATCTGTGCAGTCACGGAATATGTAATCCAACATCCCAAAGGGATGTCCCACAAATACTTCGTGAATCTGCCAAAGAATTATGCATTATGAATTATGCATTATGCATTGCTTTAAAGGTCGGTGTGGTTAAGCACTACGCGCCAGGAGTTGATGATGATTGTCGTGGCGAGCCAGCGGTTGTTCTCGTCGAGGAAGAAGGTCATGTTGTATTCGTCCTGACGGTCGAGATACTCCTGGTCGCTCATCGCACGGTTGTAGTTACCTTTTACGAGCAATGCATAATCGATTATCGGAATACGAGCCACAAGTTCACCGTCCTCAGCCTTGCGGATAACTAACACCGGTTTGGCGTTGACCGTCCAGTCGCGCTGCACGAGCCTGTTTACCGTCAGCTCAGCCACCGCCACTTTCACATCGGTGATAGCGCGGGTTGAGTTGGGCACATCCACGCCGGCACTGCCGGAATACACGCTCCAGGCGTGATAGGTGATGTTTTCGTCGTCTCGCAGGGAGTTGTCGTGATTGAGCCAACCGTTGTTGTCCTCGATCTTGAACGTGAAGTCGTCTGCCTCGATGTCTTCTCCGGAAAGATGCTGTAGCACGATCCGGAATACATTGGTGTCTTTGGTCAGGGGCATCGTGTAGACGTATTCACCGCCGTCGAGGTTTTCGGGAAGCTCCACATCAAGGGTGCCGTGGAAGAGGGGGTGGAGGTCTTCGGTGGAGACAGCCCCGTCTTCCGGATGCGTTGAGCGGTTCATGCGGCAGTGTAGCAGTTCGCGGGTATCGCCGAGATCAATTTCGGGTACATGGAACGACTCGCCGTTGTCGAGACCGCACCAAGCCATCAGCTTATATTCGCCCGGGGCAAGTTGAAGGATTATGTCATAATCCTCCTGGGCGAGTCTGTCGCCGCTTTCCTCGGTCTGCCAGACGAGCTTGTCATCGGAGTCGAACGCGTAGAGATGCACCGACTTCACCTCATGGTTGAAGGCGTCGGCAAATTTCATGTTCATGTCGTAGCGGAATCGCAGGCGATAGATCACGTCGCAATCGCCCTCGTCGTCATAGATGACGCTGTTGCAAGAAGACAGCGACGCAAGCATCGCGACGGCGGCGACGGCTATACGGGAGATGTAGGCAGTTATTTTCATTTTGTTTTTCTATTTTTCAAATTTGATGGTCCGCAGGTTAGTCGTTAGTCATTAGTCGGTTAGTCGTTAGTCGTTCGTTGTTAGACGTTAGACGTTCGTTGTGACTGGCGACAGATCAGCGAACCTGCTATATGTTGTGCGGCATGAAGCCGCCGATAGATATCTTGATAAGAGGGGACCGTTACCGGTTCCGAGTTTTTGGGCATACCCTTTTCTCCGGTATGCGGGAGGTGAGGAGATTGGAAAGAGAGAGAAGAAAACCTGCGGACCAACCGCGGTTAGCCCGCAGGTTTTAACTGTCAGGAAGACGGAATCCCGTCAACCAAATTACATAAAATCAAAAGTCATTCAGAAATATCCTGATTACCAAACAAGCTCTACGTTGTTATTTACAACTCTCCAAGAGAGGATGTTGATACGTGCTCCAAGATAGAACTCATTAGAAGGCTTCTGAGGAATGATATCCTCCCAGTCATCCGGATCGGTTCCTTCTTCAGGAGTGAGAACCGGAGTACCCATGCCATATACGGTTTTGAGTACAACTTCATAAATGTGATTGCGGACAATACCGTATTTACCTCTTTGTCCGGAGTTGTCGGTTGTGTTGAGATGGTTGATCTCGTGATAATAGTAGGTGTTTCCACTTTTCCATATTTTTGCACCACCAACAGAAGTGAAAAGAGTATTTGCCTGATCAAGACTTATTTCAGTATATGATCCATCAGTATTCTTCTGATAGAGCTGTCCGTTTATTTCTGTTTCTACTCCATTGAAGATTTTATTTGAACTTAAAGCTTCACTCGGAAGATTCAAATAGCTGAGATAACGGGGACTGTTCTCGACATTGCTATCAGCCATGCCGGCGTCAAGCCCTGATACAAATTCAAGATCGTCAACTTTGACCGGGATCATACCATAAGTGACACCTCCGAATGTATGTGTCTCATCAGAACCGGATTCGGAAGAGATCGGGTCATTTGTTCTGAAATAAACGACATTCTGGTTAGTCCGGAACATGTGAGTTTTTATACCTGCAACTGTGCTTCTGGTGGCAGCCCATTCCGCGAGCTCTATCGGTGTCGCCACATTATCTTTTACAGTCACAAGAATTGCGCTCAGATAAGCAAGGGTTCTTGGAGTAGTGCTTTCGTCGGGATTATAAGTCTTCATAAGACCACCTTTTCCTGCCTCAGCCGCGTTTTCGAGGCAGTAAGCTGCATATTCCTTGCTGTTAGTATCAGAAAATGTGCCGGAATTAAGAATTTTCTTTGATACATGATTGTGCGGGTAATTTTTGAGCTCTACACCATTCGGATTTTCTGCCCAGAAAGAACGCTTGAATGTCTGCGAGTTCCACCAGTCTCCGATTTCAGCAGTCCAGTTATCAATCTTCTTGAAGAGATAAGAACGGTCTGCTGTCCACCATAAAGCCCAATCGCGGAATATTACATATACCTGATCACCGTTCTCCGTGTTGTCAACCGTGATTTTGGACGGAGTGTCACTATCCGACCTTTTAGAAGTAAGAGGAATGGCAATGCAGGTCTCATCATTGAAAGATACCGTAATTGGGTGCATTGAATCTTCCCATTCTGTTTTTACTCTTACTTTTGCAACAACGCGTTCCACATATACATCTACAGGGAACTGTGCCGCGAGTTCACGTGACTCTTTGATATTGGCTTCAGAGATCTCAACCTCGCAAGTGGGCTTGTCAGTGTAGTATGAAGAGCTGGTCATGACAAATCCGTTTTCAGCCTTGGCATCTACATTGAGTTCATCTTCATTGCCATCAACCTTATAGTTGCCTACGATATCAAGAAGATTGGAAAGCGAAAGGTTTGCGGATCCAAGTTTGCTTTCAATGCTTTTATAGTTTGCTACTGCAATCAGTTTTTTAATTTTGGATCCTATTTCATTGTCAGTGCTGTTGATCACGATGACAGCATTGAGAATCTTTTCGACGGTATTGTCCATATCAGGAGTTCCCGTATTGTCAATATCGGTGTGATCATTGGTATTCTCAAGCTGATAGTAGCTTTTCCCAGTGAGGTCAATGGCGATAGGATCGCCATTGTTGTCAAAGAAATAGAAACGAAGGGAATTTATTTTGTTTTCAGAAGCATATCCTTCTTCATAAGTGCCACCACCTACAACAGTCTGTTCTCCTTCTGCACGTGTGCCGGGATTGGCATTGCGGATTGATACCGACATATAGCGTGGCTCTCCTTCGCCGATGTTCGGTTTCTGATCGGGTATCACTTCTTCCGAAGTACAGGCTGTGAGTGCGAGAGCGCCCATGATACCCATGAAAAATTTGTTCATTTTCATTGTGTTGGTTGTTTTATTGTTGTTTGTTATTTTTTTATTGTTTGGTCCGGAGTTTTCCCCGGATGTTAAGCTTTGGTTGTTGTCGTGCCGATTCGGCTGATCATTCCAATACGACACCGACGATTTTCTCTTTGTCGTTGGCGCGAATACGTGCGATCTCGTCAAGAGTAGACTGTGCCACCGGGATCGAGGGCAACGCCTCTTTCATCAGCTGTTCCGCCTTGTCGTAGTCGCCGGTCTTGAAGGCAAGCGACCCACGCGCATATACCGCTTCGGGGGTGTCGCCCGCACGGTCAAGATATTGGGCGGCGGTGGTGTAGTCCCCGCGCTGAAGGGCAGCGTTGGCGGCGTTGATGTTGGCTGTCGGATTGTCGGGATACATACGCACGGCTGTCTCATAGACGTCGTTAAATTCCTGACTGCCCGGTTCGGCGGCATTGCCGAGAAGGAAAAACTCGCGGAGCGACAGACGGTTGGGCTTCGTGCGCATCACTTCCCGGATCTTGTCGAGATCGTCAAAACGCTTGATCTCGTAAGTGATCTTGTAGTCTGTGTGGCGCAGGGCGGGGTAGTAGTTCTGGAGCATGAACTTGTATTCCGCCGGATAAGTGCGCTTGATCTTTGCCTCTTTCGCATCGGGGTTCATGTCGGAATCGATCATGGCAAGGATCTCGTCCTTGTGGTCGATATTGGAATTGGCGACGAAACGGCGCAGACCCGCCCAGTCTTCCGGTTCATAATCGGTGGTGATTATGGAGTCGGGGAACTTATAGAGTTGCCCGATATATTTCTTAAGGGCTGCTGTACGCCCGATGGCGAGGTCGGTGTTGTGGCTGTAGGGGCTCTCCGGAGATGCAAAACCTTTCAGCCAGACTCCGGTGATAGTCACGTCCTTGTCGTTGTAGACAGTGTCGATGGTAGCCTGAATCCTGCCCAACTCGCGCACATTGTTGCGATATTCCGGATAGATTACAGTCTGGTCTACGGGGAAGTCGACGAACGCCGACCCTTCAAGGGTCTCGATCTTGGCGCCGGTGTCCTTCGCCTGGAAATAGACGATCTCGGGTATTGCGGGATCGAGCTGAAAATATTCTGTCACCCCGTCGGTACGCTCCTCAATCAGGCAGTCGGCGCATCCGTATAGCTGACGGCGCATGACGAGCCTGGAGTTTCCCATCCATTCCTGATACGGGGTGTCGGCATGATAAGCGAGACCCGAGGGACGTTCGGAATTCTTAAAAATGCTCTGCTCATTACTAATTGCCAATTGCTCATTACTAATTGATGAGGATTGATCATTGGTCCCGAGCGGATGGCGTCCGTTGCGGAGATACTGTATGTAGCGCTGTCTGCCGTAGACACCGACAGAGGGTAGGGCGAGGGTGTCGCCGGCTTCCGATATGATGAGAGGGGTGAGCACCTGAGCGCGGGAGCTCTGCACGTCGGTGGGGGAGAAATTGAGATTCATGTCGAGCACCATGAAGTTGCCGTGCCGGTCAAAAGAGATGCTGTCGATCCCCACCGGAGAGATCCCCTTTGCCTCCGCCAAGATAGAGCAAGCCGCAAGAGATAGTATGATGGTAGTTTTCTTCATTGTTTTCAGTTTTTGTTCCCTTAAATCAATTAAAAATTAATAATTAATAATTGATTAGAATACATAGACAAGGTTGATTGCGGCTTTGGTAGGTCCGAAATAATTGTGTGGTTTGTTTTCCTCAATTTTCTTCCCGCATCCGGAGCAGCGGAAGCGGTCATAGCGGGTATATGTCCAGCCTATGCCGATCTCCGCCTCAAGGTTCCAGTGTTCGGAAAGCACCCAGTCGTAGCCGTAGGCTATGCCTGCGCCGCCAAACCAGCCCTGGTAGCGGGAGTCTTTGAGCTTTCTGAAATCAGTGCCTAAGAAAGAGACGGGGATGTCGAGGTGTCCGACGTTATACTGTCCGCCGAGGAGATGCGCACCTACGAAATGACCTGCGAATCTGTCGCAGAACCAGTATCTGATCTCCGGCTGCACCACCCAGTGTTTCCATTTGCGGTCGTGTGAAAGATCCCAGATGTTGAATTGTCCGGAGACGTCAAATGTCCATCGTGGCGCGAGGGCAAACTCTCCGGCGATGTTGGGGTTGAGCAGGGCGTCGCTCAAGAGGTTGGTCTTGACCGCCGCTTTCTGGGCGAAAGCCCCGCCGCATGCTCCTATGATGCAAAGGAGCAGGATTGCAAATTTTATTTTCATAGATGTAAGGATGTCTGATGTGGAAAAGAGGTATGTGTAGTATATGCTGACGCGTGCAGGCTTGCCTCGGAAGTATCGGTCTCGGGAAATGTTTGCATGCAAAAGTGGGTCGCAGACGGCGATGCCTGACAGTGAAGGGATACGACAAGACAGCCTGCAACGCCCGCGTTACAAGCTAAGTGAGTGAGATATTTGTTAAAGCATTGAGTATTAATGTGTTGGCAAAATCGGGGGGGGTAAATCGCAGATTTACCTTTTTGCCGTATGCGGCTTTGATATGTCTAAAATCGCTTAACGTACCCATAATAACTTAATCTGTAAGGATTGAATTATCAGTTTCCCGGTTTGTCTGCAGGCAAGTGCAGGCAGTCCTTGTAGTGAAAAAGAGGAACAGATTCACGCTGGCAAATCTGTCTTGATTATATGGTTTTTAAATTAAACTTCGTGTAGTGTTTGAATTATAGTGCAAAATTAGTATAAAAAGTTGCAGTAGTCAATACTTTCTGTTAAAAATTTTGATAATGAGGCGTTTTTTAACATTTCATGAGGCTTTTGCTCCGAATGAGGGGCAAACGGGGCTGTCCGTCCCCTCAGAAAGGGGACGGGCGCCGTGTGATCGTGTGTCTGCCGGAAGGTAACGCCCGGAGGGCGGCGAGTAGCAGTTGTGCGCGGTCGTTCCATTTCTGTGCCGAGCCGGGGAGTGTCACCGACAGCCATCCGTGAAGTGCGCGGCAGATCAGAAATTCCCGTACCGTCTCCTTTATCCGGAGGAGCACAGGGGATGATACCGTTCCTGTGGCAAAGGTAAACGACGCGCATCCCTCACCTCCCGCCCTGAAGGGACGGAAGGTGAGGAGAATCGGCGCGAGGGCGTGGGCGGCTTCCGAAAAAGCGAGGTTCAGGAGGCGGTCTATGCGCAGGGCGTTCTCATCCTCGCAGATGTCGAATGTCTGGTGGAGGGCGTGGTGGTTGTCTGCCTGAAGCAGGACGTCGGCGGTCACATAGGCTATCCCGGCGATTTCGTGATGGAGGGCTTTGATGTTGAATGTGAGGCGGGTGGTGTTCATGGTTCATAATTTTGTAATTATCTGTAGAATTTCTGGCGGCAGACGGTCTCTGCGGGCGCGTTTCAGCTGCTGCGTCTCGACGGTCGCTTGCGCCGGTTGATCGCTTCGGAGATGATCTTGAGGCAGACGTCGGCAAGGGCGGTGTATTGTGTGGTGTCGGACTTGCAGGTGATGGCAAACCATTCCGCCACCGCCGAACTGACGATATACTGATGCGCGGCGGATGCGATGGTGTCGACCGTGGCGTTGTTGTAGTTGGAAGGCATGCTGAGGGTGAACTCAAGTGTGCCGTCAGCCTCCAGCGGGGTGTTGTCGCCGGTGAGGGTCATGGTCACGAGGTATTCGCTCAGCTTCGTTTTCAGGTTGTTGAAGGCGGTGGAGATGCTTCTGAGAATCTGGTTGGCGCATTCGTCGTCGTCGTTTGCCTGCATGTTTGCCACCTGTTCGTGGTTTGTGCCGTCGTGACGGCTTTTCCCGGTGAGATAAGTCTTGTTCTGGATGTCGTAGATTATCTCGGCGAGGTCGAGGGTGATGTGGATGTTTTGCATATCATTTAATATTAGATGAGTTATTAGATTTCACGCAGAGTCGCTTGTGTGGGTGAATCTCCCGCAGAGTCTTGTGTGTTTGAATCTCCCGCAAAGGCGCAGAGGACTCGCAGAGGAATTTTTTTAAGAGAGGAATATTGAGGAATATTGAGGAATATTGAGGGATATTGAAGGATTTTTTGAAGGGAGGGATTTTGATGTAGGTTCATGAAGGCGGAGATTCGAGGAGTCTTCATTATGCGATTTCGGGAGCCTTAAAAAAATTCCTCTGCGAGTCCTCTGCGCCTTTGCGGGAGATTTTTGTTACCCACGACTCTGCGGGAGATTGCTTGTGGTTAAACCGGTGATTTGGATTTGCGGCGCGGAGGAAGACGATGATGGAGCTTGCGCCCGGCGTCGGCAAGGAATTTCAATGCCTCATTCTTATATTCCTCGCATTTCTCTTTCCATGTCATGGCGAACCAGCGGGCGGCGATGTCAGCCGTGATGAAAGAAAATATGTCGGAACGCAGGGCGGGTGTCAGAGCGTCGTCGTATGCCCCGCTCGCCTCGAGAGTCAGCTGCAGCGCGTCGCCGGAGAAATCGGCTGACGACACAAACTCCTTCAGGGAGTCAACGAGACTCGAACAAGCCATCTCGCGGTATCTGTCGATCAGCACGAGATCTTCCTGCACCGCCGTCACCCGGTCGATGGTGTCGGATGAAGCGTTGCTTTCATTTTTAGCTCCCGAATAAGCCGTTATTTTGTTCAATTCTTGAAAAATATCAGCATTTCTGATAGTCAGCTGTATGTATTTCATATCATTGCTTGTGTATTTGAATATTAAATACTAATTTTGCTTTAAATTTTAATTAAATTACTCATGGAGACAGTAAAAGACCGCCTTCTGCGCTTTCTTCGTGCCGAGGGCATAAGCAACAGCCAGTTTTCCCGCGACATGGGGGTGTCTGTCGCCTATCTCGGGGCTATGCGAAAATCGATGCCTGAGGTGAAGGTGGCAAAGATGATGGAGGTATATCCGCAGCTCAACCGCGACTGGCTCCTTTATGGGGAAGGGGAGATGTATCGCGCCGCTCAGCGCGGTGACGGAAATACGGGCGCTGTCAACGATCTGAGAGGATATGCCGTGCCGCTGCTCCCGGTCGAGGCGTTTGCCGGCACACTTCAGGAATGGTCGGAGGGGGTGTCGGAGGAGGATTGCCGGAAGGTGATCGCCCCGTTCAGGGGGGCTGACATGGCTATTCATGTCACCGGCGACAGCATGGAGCCCAATATCCCGAACGGCGCCACGATCTTTATCAAGAAGATCATCGACCGTTCGTTCATCCCCTGGGGCAACCCTATGGTGATCGACACCCGTAACGGTGTGCTTGTGAAGGTGGTGCACCCTTCTGACGAGGGGGATGAGTTTATCGAGGCGCACAGTTATAATGAAAAGTATCCTCCGATCAGGATCCCCCAGAACAGTATCCTCGGTCTTTACAGGGTGCTTGCCACTGTGAGCACGAGCACGGTGATGTAGGGTCACGTGCATTCAAGTTTGTCCCTGAGGCTTTCGATAAGGCGACGGTAGGCGGCGGGCGGGATTTCGATCTCGCCTGCCGCGTCTGTTTTCGGGGCGGGGAGATACCATCCCTCCGCAATGGTGGCGCCGGGGGCGGTGGAGTAGAGGCGGAGGGCTTTCCCTCCCCCTTCGGCGGGATAGCCGAAGGCAAGGGGGCGGGAAGGGGTGCCGCGGAGTCCGTGCCATCTGCTCTTCTGGAGCCGCGACAGCCAATGGTCGTGGGGAAGGATCTCGCAGACTTCCCGCTCCCAGTCAGACATCCGGAGGTTGAAGAGCATAAGGAAGTCGGAAGGGAGGGGGAGTGTGGCAGATCCGTCGGGGTGTATCTTCAGCCCGTCGCCGGGGAGGAGCCGCCAGCCGGTGAGCCTTTCGCGCGGCACCGACATGACAGCCTGCGCGGCAAGGTCGTCTATCTCGGCAGAGATGCGGTCGGCAAGGGTGGGGAAGAGGG
>JAIDJJ010000058.1 GCA_029052265.1 Muribaculaceae bacterium | reverse complement strand
TCGACAATTGTTCCAACGCGTCAAGATACCATTGCCCGAATTTCTTTGATGAGGAATATGCCGACAGTCTGCCGATGCCTTTGGTCCCTGCCACTGCAGTTATGGCAGCTATCTGTCCCTTCTTCCCGTTGTCGCGGAAATAACGGTAGGCACAACATATCATGCGTGCGAATCCGGCGGCATTCGTGTTGATTATATCCACTTCCCTTTCCGGGTCAAGATAAAGATTCTCGTAACCGATGCCGGCAACATGAAAATAGATGTCCATTCCTCCGAGATTGTTTATCAAGGCGCTCATCCTTTCTTTGGCATCCGGTTTGGTAACATCAATGACCATATACTCCACAAATTTGGGATATTTCTCCTTTAAGGCTTCCATGGAAGCGGCATGACGCGCTGCAATGCCTACCTTAACTCCTCTCGAAGCAAGCGCTTCAGCCACCGCATACCCTATGCCGGAAGAGGCTCCCATTATCAAAACTTTTTTCATAACTGATCCTTATATTATTGAAGACATTCTTCATTTTACAGATTGTGCCGCTTGCGAGGACATATCCCACATTAAACAGCAGTCTGTAAATTATAACAAACCAATCATATCATATGTTGTTTTTCTTTCATGATCGGGTATTTGTTATTAACTTTGCCGTTGCAGAATGCAGATAAGCATTTTGCAACCGGAGATATTACATTAAATCTACTGATCTACATAACCAATATTCATTATGTCAGCGTTTAACCCTCAAAAGATAGAATCCGACCGTCGACTGCTGGAATTGTTATCTCAAAATTTTGGCAATATTTCGGCGGCTGCCACTGAGATAATCAACCTTGAGGCGATACTGAATCTCCCCAAAGGCACCGAACACTTCATTGCAGACATTCATGGAGAGGCTGACGCGTTCCGACACATTCTCAAGAATGCTTCCGGCAATATAAAACGAAAAGTCAACGAGCTCTTTTCTACAAGCATGAGAGAGGAAGACATAAGGCAACTTTGCTCTCTTATATATTATCCCGGAAGGAAACTTGCTCTTGTCAGAAGCACAGAACACGATATTGAAAACTTCTATAAAATCACCCTCCACCTGCTCGTAAAGGTATTGCAGGAAGTATCTTCAAAATATTCAAGATCTAAAGTAAGGAAGAGTCTTCCTAAAGAATTTGCCTACATTATAGAAGAACTTCTTCATGAATCTCCTTTTGAAGAAAACAAACAGCTTTATTACAACAGAATTATCGAGACTATTATTTCTACGGGTCAGGCTGAAGAGTGCATCCGCGCAATATCATATGTCATTCAACGCCTTAGCATCGACCATCTTCATCTGCTTGGCGACATTTATGACCGTGGCGACGGGGCTCACATCGTCATGGACACCCTGATGCGCTACAAGGATCTCGATATCCAATGGGGCAACCATGACGTGCTCTGGATGGGGGCGGCTTGCGGCAATGAGTGCTGTATCGCAAACGTGCTAAGGATTTCTCTGAGATATGGAAATATGGCGACCCTGGAAGACGGCTACGGAATAAACCTTGTGCCTCTCGCAACTTTCGCAATGGAAACTTACGGCGATGACCAATGTTCGGTATTTATGCCGAAAGGTGATTCCGACAATGCCCTTTCCGATAAAAACAAAAGTCTGATCGCCAAGATGCATAAGGCGATATCCATTATTCAGTTCAAACTTGAAGGGCAGATGATCGCAAGACATCCCGAATGGAAAATGGACAACAGGAGACTCCTTCACTTGATAAACCTTGAAAACGGCTCTGTCGTGATCGACGGACAAACCTATCCTTTGACTGATACCAATCTCCCTACCATAAACCCAGACGATCCGTATATGCTCACTCATGAAGAAAGCCTCCTTATGGAAAAACTTGTGCATTCATTTTCTGTGAGCGACAAACTGAAACAGCATATAAATGTGTTTTTCTCTCACGGAAGTCTTTATACCGTCTCCAACTCCAACCTTCTCTATCACGCATCTATCCCGTTGAATGCAGATGGTTCTTTGAAAATGGTGGAAGTGAACGGAACTGCCTACAGCGGACCGGATCTCCTGATGCAGATTGAAATGTTGCTTCGGTCTGCCTACAATTCCGAAACTCCGGAAACAGAGAAGGCTAACGCACGAGATTATTACTTTTATGCCTGGTGCGGACCTGATTCGCCATTGTTCGACAAATCAAAAATGGCGACATTCGAACGCTATCTTATAGCTGATAAAAAGACCCACCATGAGGAAAAGGGTTATTATTATCATTTACGGGGGCAGGAAGAGGTGTGCGACAGAATTTTGGACGCATTCAACGTCACCGGAGAACACCGACACATCATAAATGGACATGTTCCGGTAAAAGCCGGCGACGGCGAAAATCCGGTTAAAGCCAACGGCAAGCTTATGGTCATAGACGGCGGATTCTCAAAAGCGTACCATTCAACAACCGGAATAGCCGGCTACACTCTGGTATATCATAGCCGGGGATTCGAGCTTGTGCAGCATGAGCCTTTCACTTCTGCGGATGAAGCCGTAAGAAACGGCACCGACATAATATCTACCAACCGGCTTGTCGAACTCAGTTCGCACCGCGTCAGAGTAAGGGACACAGACAGGGGAAAGGAACTCATGGGACAGATCCAGGAACTTCGAGAACTTCTGTACGCATACCGGCACGGACTCATCAAGGAACGGAAATGATATGAGACAAAAAACATGACGCGCATCCGATTATCGGACACGCGTCATGTTTTATTTTATAAGCAGCCAACCTGCTACGTATCATAGGTTCACTGCTCCGGATTTTCTGCAAATTCCATCAGATATGCCTTTATGAAAGCATCGATATCTCCATCCATCACTCCGTTCACATCCGAAGTCTGATAGTTTGTACGATGGTCTTTGACTCTCCTGTCGTCAAACACATAGCTTCGTATCTGGCTTCCCCACTCTATCTTTTTCTTGCCCGCCTCGATCTTCGCCTGTTCCTCCATGCGGTGATTAAGTTCCTTCTCATAGAGGATCGATTTCAGCTGACGCATGGCATTCTCTTTGTTTTTAGGCTGGTCGCGCGTTTCGGTGTTCTCTATAAGGATCTCCTCTTCCTCTCCCGTGTAAGGATCCTTATACTGATAACGGAGACGCACCCCGGATTCCACCTTATTAACGTTCTGTCCGCCTGCGCCACCGGAACGGAAAGTATCCCATGACACTCTTGCTGTCTCGACATTGATTTCAATAGTGTCGTCTACGAGTGGGGTCACAAACACTGAAGCGAAAGATGTCATACGCTTCCCTTGCGCATTATACGGACTTACCCTCACAAGGCGGTGAACTCCGTTCTCGCTCTTCAGGAAGCCATATGCGTAATCACCTTCGATATTGATGGTGACTGATTTTATACCGGCATCGTCTCCTTCCAAAAGCTGTGCTATCGACGTTTTATATCCATGCTTCTCAGCATATCGGATATACAGACGCATGAGCATCTGTGCCCAGTCCTGGCTCTCTGTGCCCCCGGCGCCGGAATTTATCTTGAGCACTACCCCGAGCTTGTCTTCCTCCCTGCGCAACATATTGCGTAGTTCAAGTTTCTCCAGAGACTCGATGACTCCTGCATATTGTGCATCCACCTCCTCTTCTGTGACAAGTTCTTCTTTCACAAAGTCAAAAGCAAGCTGCAATTCCTCAACCTGCTTTTCAAGATCGGTATAAGAATCTATCCAGAAATGAAGTTCCTTGATCTTCTTCATCTGTGCCTCCGCTTTCTCCCGGTCTTCCCAAAAATCAGCCACATGAGTGCGGAGTTCTTCTTCCTCCACCTCAATTTTTTTGCTGTCTATGTCAAGATATCTTTTGAGCGCGAGTTGTCGTTCGGCTGCTTCCTTGAGTTGTTCTTGTGTTATCATATTCAGTCAGTTCCGTTTAATTATATCCTAAACCATCATATCCGACCCTCTTTTTAGCCGTTCCATGACCGATCTCAGCGTGTCAATAGGCATACATCGCCTCAATTTCCTTGGCATAACGCTTAGCCACTACAGGACGACGCACTTTCATCGTATTCGTCACCTCTCCGTGCATTATAGAGAAATGGTGTGGAAGAAGAGTGATACGTTTTATTTTTTCATATTCCGCCACTCCCTGCTGGACCAGGTTGATCTGATCCATCACAAACGACACCACACGGCTATCA
Organism: Muribaculaceae bacterium; assembly: GCA_029052265.1. Taxonomy (GTDB): domain Bacteria; phylum Bacteroidota; class Bacteroidia; order Bacteroidales; family Muribaculaceae; genus Lepagella. The sequence goes on along the minus strand of JAIDJJ010000058.1, from coordinate 1,060 downwards.
GACACAAATTTAACAGTATCCGAATAATCTATCCCCTTTTCTTCCGCCCATTTACGCAATTGGGAAAGATTGGGGACGATCAACGCCGTCACAAATTTGCGACGGTCTCCTATCACAGCCACCTCGTCGATATATTTGTTCTCCGCAAGTCGGCTCTCCAGCATCTGTGGGGCGATATATTTTCCGTTCGATGTCTTGAAAAGATCCTTTACCCTTTCAGTCAGGACAAGGGCGCCACCACGCGTGAAATATCCGGCGTCTCCTGTTCTGAAAAATCCGTCGTCAGTAAAAGCGTTCTCATTAGCCTCCGGATTATTATAATACCCGGGAGTAACCGTGGCGCCTTTTACCAGAATCTCTCCATTCTTATCTATTTTCACTTCCAACCCGGGCAACGGTATGCCGACAGTACCGATTTCATATCCTTCAGATGGATAAAAACTTACGGTAGCTGTAGTTTCGCTAAGACCATACCCGATCACAACCTCTATACCCACCGATCGCAGAAACTCCACAATCTTGTCGCTCAACGGAGCCCCGGCAGTGGGGAACATGTTGGGATTCGGTATACCTATCGCATTTTTGAGTTTCTGAAAAATATTCCTGTTCCAGAACGCATATTCTTTCTCAACCGCCCATGGTGCTTTTTTCCCGAGGCGCACATAGTCCAGATTTCTTTTTTTCCCGCACTTTATAGCCCTGCGCACCATAAACCGCTGAACCTTGCCCATGCCGGCTATTTTTTCCTTGACTCCGGCATATACTTTTTCCCAAAAGCGTGGCACACAACACATAAGGTTGGGATGAACGCTGTGGATCGTGTCCTGGATAAGACGCGGATCATAGTTGACAGCAATCGCTATCCCTTGGCTGAGACAATAGAAACACCATGCCTTTTCGAGGATATGGCTCATCGGGAGAAACGCCATCGAAAGATCCGTGTCCTTGATACGGGTCAGAAGCCTTGCATGCGCCTCTATCGCCGCGTCGTAATTCGCATGATTGATGACCCCCCCCTTTGGTTCTCCTGTTGTGCCTGACGTGTAGATCAGCGCGGCCA
>JAIDJJ010000579.1 GCA_029052265.1 Muribaculaceae bacterium | reverse complement strand
GTATGTAGATTTTTGATATATTGCAAACTATTTTAGCCGGGCAAGAAACTCATCTTTTTTGGTCTCTGAAACAGGGATGTATGTTTTGCCGAAAACGATCCTGTTTCTTTCCACCACTTCAATCTGATTGAGGTTGACAATAAATGATCTGTGTACACGCATGAATCTGTCGGACGGAAGCACTTCCTCCAGGTCGCGCAATGTCATAAGGCTGCTGACAGGATCCCCTTCAGAACGATAGAATATCACCCTGTCGCGTTGCACTTCGATATATTTTATTGAATCGAGTTTCATTTGCACAAGACGGTAATCCGCTTTTACAGTAAGCATTTCCGGAAATGTCTTTGCGTTTGATTCATACGCATGGCGCATCGCCTGCCACTCGACAGCCTTACCGATTGCCTTGACAAATTCCTGATAGCTTACCGGTTTCAGAAGATAATCAAGAGCATTCACCTTAAATCCCTGCAAGGCATATTGTTCGTAGGCGGTGATATAGATTATGCGGGTTTGGGAAGGGATAAGGGAGGCAAATTCAATGCCGTTGAGCATCGGCATGTTGATGTCGAGAAAAACAATGTCGATTTCCCCGCCCAATACTGTCTTGACGGCTTCGGCGGCTGATTCGAAACATCCTTCAAGAGTGAGACACGGGGTCTTGCAGACGTAGTTCTTTATCAGTTCTCTTGCAAGAGGTTCGTCATCAATGATGACACATTTTAGATTTTTGTCCATATTTTTTTAGCTGACGTTGGCGTGGAAGTTATTCCGGCTTTTAGTGTTTCTAACGTTAGGAAAGTGCAGAAGATTGTCTTTCAAAAGGATTTCCTTGTCTCAGAGCGTCAGATAGTATCCTTATTTCTGCGGAAAAAACATTCCCTGATTTCTGCAGACTCATTGTGTGTGTCGCCGGATAGATCAGCCTGAGTTGCCGTTCTATATTAGAGAGCCCGACTCCGGAATTTGTCATTGAGACAGGTCTGTCTTGATCATCGGGGGCGCATGAGTTTTCTACATGACATGCCACCCATTTGTCATCCGCATTTATACTTATGGAAATAAAACCATTGCCGTCTGAATTGTCGACGTGTTTAAATGCATTCTCAACCAATGTCAGGAATATAAGTGGAGTGATCGCCATGTCTGACACGTTTAATACCGGGATATGGCATTCG
>JAIDJJ010000578.1 GCA_029052265.1 Muribaculaceae bacterium | reverse complement strand
GTACGACCCTCTCCATTCGTTCCGCCGCCATTGTGCCGGCAAGAATAGATCCCATTACAAACGCCCCGAGTTCAAGTGAAAACCCGCATGTGACAGAAAACACCGCCATTGAAAAGCACAGTCCCATCGCCACGACAAGCAGGGTTTCATCGTTAAGGAATGATTTTACTTTTGTAAGAAATGTGGGCAATATATACACTCCGACCACAAACCATATAATAAGGAAGAAAAGAAGTTTGCCGATGGAGAAAAGCAGTTCCATCCCTTCCACATTTCCCATTGCAAGCGACGACAACAGCACGAGCATAAGGACCGCAAACAGGTCTTCAATAATCAGCACGGCAAGCACGAGGGATGCGAATTTTTTCTGCCTCATACCTAAATCCGTAAGAGTCTTCAGGATTATGGTCGTGCTTGACATCGAGATCATTCCACCCAGAAATATGCAGTTTATAGAATTGAGATGAAGAATCTTTCCGACACCGAATCCGGCAAAAGTCATGCCGCATATTATGATAAGGGCGGTTATTATGGCAGAAGATCCGGCGTTCATCAATTTTTTAAAACTGAATTCAAGCCCGAGAGTGAACATAAGCACAACAATGCCGAGATCCGCCCAAAACTCGATGTTGCCGAGATTTGAGATAGAAGGAAGATATACGAACTTCGGGCTTGCGAGAAACCCTGCAAGAATATATCCGAGCACCACCGGCTGTTTAAGTTTTTTGAAAAGCAATGTCACCACAGCTCCAAGCAACAGGATCCAAGCGAGGTCGCCGATGAGTCCGTTGGTATGATCTTCCTCACCTTGGGCGGGATTGTCTCCGTTTATTTCAGTGTAGGTTGCAGTTTCCACTTCTGCCACAGTTTCCTGTACATTCGAGTCAAGGTCATATAATGCAGGTAATGTAATCATCAGAAAAATTTTTAATTGGGTCAATACATATCAGTCTGGATCGGAGAGACGGTTGCCGTAGCGCTGCACGACATATATGTCGTAATAAGAAAGAAGGAGAGTGGTCAGGGGCAAAGCAATTATAAGTCCCATGAATCCGAGAAGAGACCCCCATATCGAGAGCGACAGCAGGATAATGGCAGGGTTGAGCCCCATGGCCTTTCCCATGATTTTTGGAGTCAGGATAAGGTCCTGGATGCATTGCACGATGACGTATACAGCCATGCTTTCCCAGAAGATCACCCAGAAGTCGACCTCTGTGCTTGCCGTGCATACGATGCACAATAGAGTAGTGACCGGCAGGGAGATCAGCTGAAGGTACGGAACCATGTTCAGTATGCCTATGAACAGTCCGAGCACAATCCCCATTGGGAGTCCGATTATCATGAATCCTATAGCGAAAAGTATACCAACTATCAGGGCTATCAGAAACTGACCTCTGAAATACCGGTTCATGGCGTTTTTGATATCGTTGCCTATCTGGTATGCCCATTTACGATGACCCATTGGAACCAACTGACGGAAGCCAAGCATGATTTTCTCATAATCAAGCATGATAAATATTACGTAAAGCACGACGATTAACCAGCTCAGCACCCCGAAAATGAAAGCGAATCCCGAGCTGAGGAACGACCACGACGAAGAGATCGTGCTTTTAATAAGGTCCTTCCATTCTTCTTTCGACAATAGCCTTGAGATTCTGTCGAAATCTATATTGTCTCTCAGGAAAGAATGTATGTTGTCCGACAGATATGGTATCTGTATTTTCGTAGAGGCATAGTGGCGCAGCATCTGGGTCATTTCATGAGTTTCGGAGACAAGATAAGGGATGAATATGATACAGAATACGGCTGCGATGACAGATGCCTCGAACAGCGTCATCAGAACCGGGACAAACCTGGTTTTAAATTTGGTGACCTTCATGTTCCATCTCACCACCGGTTCCAGCATATATGCAATAAGGCAGGCTACCAGAAAGGGTAACAATACCCCTTTAAGCACTTCAAGAAGGAAAAGAATCCCGATCAGAAGGATGACTGTGAAAGAAATTCTGACGACACGGTCGAATGTATAGGGACGCCTGCCGGGAGAGCCTGAAATATCCATTGGAAATTATAATTAGCGGAATTATTTTTCACTTGTAAAATTAGCAACTATTTCTCAAGTGACAAAAAACTTGAACAAAATTCCGAAAACTTTTGTAACTTTGTAGACTCACCGACCAATTATAAC
>JAIDJJ010000577.1 GCA_029052265.1 Muribaculaceae bacterium | reverse complement strand
TCTATAAAGCCGTTCATCAGTCGTTATGGAACCCCATAATTCCATCTTCACGTCTTCATATCTCGCTCTCACTATAAGCCAATCATATGCACAGTTATTTATCGTAGGTAATTACTAACCAAGGATAGGATGTTTGTAGGGCAAAATGGTTACATATTCTTTATGGATAAATTCTTTAAAGCTTGCGAAAACAAATATACATATGGCTTTATTAGGTTGCCGCGAAATACGGCAGGCATCAGTTATTTTTCTTGGCTGCTTATTTTATTAATGTACGGAAAATGTTATCTTTGCAAATTATAAAATAACCTAACAAAATAATATATGAAGAAGTTGGTAATCCTGTTGTTCGCGTTGGCTGTGACAACACTGTTGTATTCACAAACGGCAATCAAAAAGGTATATAATGAAAGCATTGATCCCAATGAGCAGATTTCGGATGCAGTCAACAAAGCAAATTCCGAAGGGAAGTTTGTAGTTTGTCAGGTCGGGGGCAACTGGTGTAAATGGTGTCTTCGCTTTGCCGCATTCATAGAAAGCGACGAAGAGATAAAGAAAATGGTTGATGATAATTTTGTATATATTCACGTGAACTATAACCCACGTAATGATTCTGAGGCAACCAAAGCAAGTTCGGCGGAAATGCTTGCCCGTCTTGGTAATCCGGGACGTTTCGGTTATCCGGCACTGGTGGTGCTGGATGGGTCAGGAAATGTGATACACATACAGGATTCCAGTTTCCTTGAGTCGGGCGACGGTTATGACAAAGGGAAAGTAATACGTTTTTTCAAGAACTGGACACCTGCCGTGGTAAATTAAGCGCAACTGCCAAATGTAAAAAACACTATGATAAGAAATAGTCTCTCCGTTAAATTTTGCGATGTGTCGCCAATATCGATTGTCTCGATATTGGTGACAGTGTCGGTGTTGACAGGATGTTCCTCATCAAAAAAAGTTTTTCTGTCAAATTTTGAACCGATAGAAATATTAGACAGTAAGGAATTTTACAACACAGGACTTGCTGAAATATCAGTGAAGGTGATTGAGGTTGGAGACACGTTTCCGGATTGCAGCAATTTCAGAGATTCCGGATATTGGGCAAGAATCACTTCCGGAAACATTGCAACCGGAGAAGTTGTCAATCGCTCTGTGCCGCTCTCTAAAGACAGAAATTATTTTCATAACTGGTTTAAGGTCTCAACTCCGGCAGTATTGCTCGTGGATGGTATGCCGGAAGATTATATTCCCGTGTATGTCCAAGCCGGAAAGAATGTTGAGATCACATACGATAAATCCACTGGAAAGATCTCCTATTCAGGAGACATGGGCAGAATAAACAATGAACTTCATAATGCGCCTCAATTTATAGAAGAGGATTCTGTTATGAGGAAAATTGCGGAATCTGAAAATCTTTCTCCCAAGGAAGCTGTCGCTATATATGAAGGGGGAGAAAGAGCCTGGAAGTCACGGCTTGATAACTATTTGATCAATTCAGATCTGTCGGATGTTGCAATACGGCTTCTTAAAAATAGACCCAAATTTAAAAAAGCATTCTGGCTATTGGACAACGAGGAGTCACTTGGCGTGACAACATCAGAGGATTATGCCCCCTTAAAAGAAGCGTTGCTTACGGACGACAGATATCTTTTGGCGCAACAATGGACCGGCGGACTTGTCGACAATCTTGCCGGATCGAAATTGTTGAAAACATTGGGTGATAATATCCCTGCGGAAAAAACTTCCAATTATAACGAGGCTGTGATGAGATACATGAAACGTTTTGATGCAATGCTCATGTTTTTTGATATTTCAGGGATGCCGGAGCTTGCCCAGCTTGGTGTTGCGAGAACATTATGCAAAGGAGGATTCCTTAAAAAGGGAAAGACTCTTGACGCTGCAATGTCGCTTGCAGACACTGTTATCTCTGTTTATATTCCGAATAGTGACATTGCTGAGAATGTGCGGTCGTATGCACGCAGGGTGATGCACAATGACAGCAATTATCTTTCCGGCAGTGAAGAGTCTGATGTGGTAAATGAATTGCTCGCACCATACAGGGGTAAGTATGTGATTATGGATTTCTGGCTTCCTAAGTGCGGACCTTGCCTTAGGGAAATGCGGGATACCCGTGATTTCAGGGAGTCTAATCGTGGAAATAAAGATTGGGTCTTTCTATATGTAATCGGAGAAGATTATGCTTCTCAAGAAGATTATGACAAAATATGTTCAAAATATTTGGTGGGAGACGAAACGCTTTTATTGGATCATGCCACTTATGGAAGATTGTCCGCTTTATTTGAAGTCGGTGCAGTCCCGAGAAAAATATTGTTTGGAAGAAACGGAGAGGTTATTGATGAGCACTATACTATAGATACGTCGAATATGCCACGATAGATTCTCATTTAATAGCGCGTTTCCTGAAATTTCAGGAAACGCGCTAAGTTGTGAAAGTCGAAAGATCACCATTCGTATGCCACTGTCACTCCTAATGAGTTTAGGGTGACGTCCCTGTTCCAAGAATTCCAATAGTTGGATGTCAGAAGTTTGTAAGACACTCCAATGTCTAATGCCTGTTTCGGATTGCTTGAATTGGTGGGGATCCTGATTCCGAGAGAAGGCCGGAGATAAAAATATTCCTGGTTCGTGAGATATCCGTTACCGATTGAAATATATTTATTGCTTAGCAAAAATGAGCATCCAAGCCTAAGGTCAACGAAAAAAGATGCACCTCCGCCATTCCCGAGATTGAATCTGAAATCAGTGAACAAAGGTAACATTGCGGCAGTGGTGGTGTTTTTTCCGTAACCATATTCGGGATCTTCCCATCCGGCACCCCAGTTGTCATTTTTATGTGAGAACAGGACATCCACTCCTATGCCTATTCCCATGTAGAACCAGGAAGTGTACTGGAATCCTTGGGAGGTGGAAAATTCCAGAAAATCGGCATTGTAATTTCCGAGAGACTTTGCATATCCACCTTCGATAAAACCTTTGTATTTCATAGATCCGGAAAGTGCAGGCTGGATCAGGGATGGGATCCTGTTCGCGATTTCATAATATTGCGCAGTCGCAGGCATAGATGATAATGCCATGAAACAAAGCGATATGATAATGTAGATAGAGTTTTTGAATTTCATAGTCTACAGGGTTATGCGGTTAATAAGACAGATCGTCCGGGCTGTCAGGAGTCCGGGACTCATATAAAAATAACGCGGTGAGAATCATTTATGTTTAGAAACTGTTTAAAATTTATTTTGTCTTGTCATTGAGGTTTTTGTCGGCATCTTTATGATTTTTATTCAGTCATTATTGAATCCCATAATTCCATCAAAAATCTGCCTGAAAAATCCTCTCAATTCTTTCGACAAATAAATTTCAACAGTTTCTTAGATAGCACAAAAATGGAATAAAATCACATATTTTGTTAAATTTAGTTATAGGGTATTGTCGTATGCGTGTATATTGGAGAATGTTTATTAATTTTACGTTATTAACGATTCCGAGATGACATACACTGCGCCCATAGATGAAAAAGAGCTTGTGAGGCAGTTGCAGGATAAGGCGACTGCCCCAAATGCATTTGACGCATTGATAAGGAAATATTCACAACCGGTATATTGGCAGATCAGAAAAATGGTGGTGAACCACGACGATGCCAATGATCTGGTGCAAAATGTGTTTATCAAAGCGTGGAACAATCTTCATAATTTCCGAGGTGATGCCAAATTGTCGACATGGCTTTTCAAGATAGCCGTAAACGAATCAATCAATTTTATAAATAAGGAGCGACAGCGACTTCAGATCAGTGAAGACGCTGACGATAGCTTTTTGTTGAATAATATTGAGGCGGATGAATATTTCGATGGTGATGAAATCCAGAAAGAATTACAGAAAGCAATAGCTAAACTTCCGGAAAAACAGCGTATTGTATTCAATATGCGTTATTATGACGAGATGAAGTATGAAGAGATGTCTGATATACTTGGAACTTCTGTAGGAGCCCTTAAAGCGAGTTATCACCATGCAGTAAAAAAAGTGACTGAAATGCTTCTGTCGTAATCAAGGGGTCATTGAGGCGTATGTATGATATAAACTTAACAAAACTATAAAAGATGGATCAATCATGATTCGTGAATGGCAGGATAGTTTCTCCAAGAGATTTTGTATTTTGAATGCACCGACTAAAAAAAGAAGCGGCCGGTTTCTCAATCAGCCGCTTTGTGTTTTCCATAATACTATTTCTAACTAACCTAACATCATGAATCGAATTTGTATACAATTAAAACAATAAGAAATAATAAAAGTTTTTTCAAAAAAAACTGAATAATATTTTATCGGATTAAACCTCCCGATAAATTATTGGTCAGAAGATAAAAAAGAAACTGATATGCGACAAGAAGACAAGCTTATAGAAAAATTTGGAAAGGATCCCGGTTTTCGGGTTCCGGACGGCTATTTTGAAGAGCTTAACGTCCGCATCATGTCAAATCTGCCATCATATCCTGAAGCACCCCGCAGTGCAGATCTGTCGAAATGGCAGCGGGTGAAGCCATATGTCTATCTCGCAGCAATGTTTGCCGGGATATGGCTTATGATGAACATGTTCCATCATATAACGATGTCGTCAGGACAGTTCAATCTTGAGAATCCACCTGAGGCATTGATCCAGCTGGCGGAAAGCGAAAGTTATGATGCCGTGCCGGTTTTTCATTTGGAATCAGATTATGATCTTGAGAAGGAAGTAAGCGGTAATTATGACTCGTTTGATGAATTTGAAACAGATTTCGGTTATGAACTTAGTCCGGAATATTCATCAATGGAAATATCCGTCTTACCCGCAACAGAAGGACAATCAGTTTAAAAGTTAAGCTTTATGATAAGAAATTTACTATTCCTCCTGATAATGACATTGATGTTGCCCGTACAGGTATATGGTGACGAATGTCCGTCGCCTGATGGTAAGACCAAAGAGCAGATATTTCAGGAGATTCAAGAATTTAAGCTAAAATATATAGCCCAGGAAATAGATCTTAAGGAGGATCAGCAGCAGGAGTTTTTTGACTTATACAATGAAATGACCAGAAAGCGGTTTGCGGTATTAAAAGAAGTCCGCAGTCTGGAAAAACAAGTCAAGAATAATAAGAACGCGTCAGAAGAAGACTACAAGGCTTTCACAGACGCTCTAAACAAGTCAAAGGCATCTGAGGCTGCAATAGAAAAGGAGTATGACGCCAAATTTTCAGAATTTTTGACTCAGAAACAGATATTCAAGTTGAAGTCTGCGGAAGAGAAGTTCAGGAAAAAGATGGAAGAAATGCGTCATAACAGACATGGCAAGAAGAGGTCTAAAAAATGATATTACCTCTCTATCGGCAATTCCGTAACATTTATTTGTATTTAGCCAGTTTGTTATAAGGCAAACTCCTTTCCTATAAATATCCGGATATCGACAGAAGATTGTATCGTAAGGTGAAAGATCAAAAGAAGAAAGATTGTTTTGATAAGCGTTTACCTTTAAAGAGCCCGTTATATTGACATGACTGAAAACAGTATATATTCATTATGAAAAGAGTTCCTGTACCCACACGCGAGGCTGCATTAATGGCAGCCTTGTTGTTTATTATTCAATTGTCTGCATTTATGTCAAATGCCAGTACGAATCTCGCCCCTGATAAAAAGTCATCAACTTTTGAAACCCCCGATTTCGCGTTTCCTGAAAATGTGGAGAAAGACGCTATGCCATATTTTAAGGAGGCGGTTTCTGTAAAAAACGGCTTAGACGCTTTGAAAGCCGCGATTCAGGTGGTAGTGGCGCGAAATCTTGTATCGCAATCAAGTTTCAACGACAACGCGGAAATGCTCGATTCTGCCGCTAATGCGCTCGATGCACCTTATTCCCAGCTGTTTTATCTGCTTGAAGCAACTCTCTACAGGCAGCTTTATCAAGACAATGCCTGGAATTATAATCAAAGGTTGCTTCCTGCTGACAGCTTATCGGGCGATCCATTAAGTTGGGGAAGAAATCAATTTTGCAAAAAGGTTTTGGAGCTTACAGAGAAAGCGGTCAGTGCTGACGCTTTTTCAAAAGCCATGTCAATAAAATATATAGCCCCTCTATTGGTCAATTCCGAACAAGCTGAAAAATGTGGGTTGTCTGTCTATGATTTTTTAGTGTATTCAAGTGTCAAGAATTTGAAGTCATTCGGTAATGACATTTATGATAAGGTGATTCCCTTCAGAAATATTAAATCAACAGATAGCTCTCTGCCGTCGCAATGTTCCAGGAAAGCAGATAGTCTGCTTGATGGTTTGTATGAATATCACAATAAGAAAGGAAACATAGCTGCCGAGGTCGTGGCAGCTGTGGAGTGGGCTAAAAATATGGAGCCCGGCAAGCAGATAGCTATTTTGAATGATTTGAAAGACCGTTTGATTCATAATGAATGGGATGCAAGACCCTTGCATGCCTATTATCAGTCTGTGAGATATAACAGTGATGTCTTCACCCTTGCGGTTCAAAAGCAGCTGTATTCACAAATGAATGATTGGCTGAAAGAATTTCCGGATGCTTATGGATCGCCTGTGGTTAAATATGATTTGGATGAACTTTCCAAGAAAGGTGTAAGGATCGAGGTTGCGAATGTGGCACTTCCGCACACTGCGTTAAAAGGGAAAGCGACATTTAGCAATGTCAATAGTGCTTATGTTCTTATATATAAGGTGCCGGAGTCATTGGTTACGGTTAATTCTGTCAACATGAGTAAGTTCCCTTCCGGCTGCAGTAAAGTGGCGTCTGTGCCGATAGCTGTGAAAGGGGAGATACCTTTTTCGGAGAAATGTGAGTTTGAGATTCCCGGATTGGCTCCCGGCAGATATGTGATGATACCGTCCCAAACGTCTAATTTGACCGCAGGCTGGAGAGACCGGTTGGAACTATGGTCTGTGGGAGCGGTGAATGTCACCGACATAGCTTTGATTTCGCTAACCAATTCCTCGGAAGAAAATTCAGGGATGGTATATGTGGTTGATTCACGTAATCAAAAGCCAATAGCAGGCGCGCAGGTTATTGTGTATGGCAATGACGGCAAAAAGATGGTAAAATCCGGTAAGACCAATTCTGAAGGCGGGTTTGTCATGCCTAAAGGTTATTATAGGGTAAGGGTGAAAAACGGTCAATCATCGGCTGAGGAATGGGTCGGATACAGCTATAG
>JAIDJJ010000576.1 GCA_029052265.1 Muribaculaceae bacterium | reverse complement strand
AAAGAATCCACACCACAAGTTGATATGAAAAAGACAGTTTCCATCGTATCCGTCACAAATGAATGAATGTCCGACTTCATCGATGTTATATCCCCCATATATCAACGGTCTTCCTTCTTTAAGCTCATTATATATTATAGCTTCCCATTCTTCTGTGGAAAAGAAATCCCGCTTGATATAGCGTGTCATGCCGTCATAGTTGAAAAAAGTGCGCATGGCATCCGCAATGATTGAACTGAAAGCTCCGGTGGCAGAAGTGCCATAAGATGCCTCTACACTTACCCCACACGCATACATAAGGGTTGCCACAGCATTATTCTGCACATCATTCCCTCCTCCCTTGTTATAATCTTCAAGCATATTCGCCCAATCGAAAACCGTGTTCTCAAAATCAAATTCAAGTTCACGGCTCATATTCGTTCCGTTTTGGTAGTATGACCACTCATACTGCCATTTCCCGGAACCGTGAGATTCAGGCCAATTATGATAGTTAATTATCTGTGACATAGATGTAGCGACACACCCGGAGTAACATTTTTTACTGCCAATGCGAGGACATAGACTGTTATACGCATTTCCGGTTACTGTAACCTCTCCTTGATCCCATTTTGTTGATATCATAGGAGCAATCGGATCTGCACCCTGAGACCTCGTGCCTGAAGACATCAACTCAATGATGCCTGCTTTCAATGCATATGAAATCTCTTTACGGTATCCCTCAAGAAACCATTTTATGTTTTCAGGAAGTTTATCCATCTCAAAACTTCCTGAATCAGTATAACCCAATACTGGTTTCAGTCTGTCATCAGCCGAAAGGATGACAAAACCATCATTATCCCCTTTTGAAAAGGCATAATATGCCGGGATTTGTGCGGATTCGGCTACTGCGGTAAAAGAAAGCCGATAATCTTGTGATTTGGATCTTGTTCCAGTTTCTGTAAGCGTCAGATATCGGTCAAGTGCGGTCTGAGGCGTAATTTCCTTAGCAAAAGCACAATTTGAAACCAACGACGCACCAAATAAAATCAGAATTCCTGAATGATTGATTTTTAATGGTCTTAGCATGATCAGGTTGAGCTATAATGGTTTGTTTTTTGATTTTCCGCAGAATATATTTGTCATCATCCTATAAAGACATATAATATCGACCGGAATAATTGCAAATGTAGCAAAAAAAACTTAAATTGAAATTGTTTTAGGACAAAAATTTAATTATTAATAACAAAAAACATATTAAAACAGTCAGAAGAGGCAGATCCCTTCTGACTGTTTCAAATCCGTTCTCCCAAAATATCATGTCACATTATCAGCATTCCGACAATGTAACTTTTGCAGGAGATCATAGTTAATTTTGAATCAATATTTTTTTCCCGTCCCTGATATATATGCCTTTCTCGGGGTTCTCTACTTTACGACCGTTAAGATCATACCATAAATCAGATGCAGGCACTTCTGTCTCAAGTATGCCGATGCCGCTTTCAGATGATGCGAAACTGCATATGGTTTCGAATGCCTTACATACTTTCCCGGTAGTACTGTCGAATAGCGGCGCATTATACCACCCTGAAAGATCAGTGTCAAATGCATTGTATTCAAGCCACCACCAAAAAAGACCGTTCACATTAGGATGACTCTCAAGACAATGCACAAGTGCCTTTGCAAATTCATCCTGTCCTTCCTCACTATAAGGATAATCCACACTCTGGGTTGTCCCGGGCACTTCCCATTTATATGGATAGCCAGTCTCCACTATCATTATCTCTTTGGTCGGAAAATTTATCTCAAGAGAAGACAGAGCCTGATCAAGCACATTCATATTCCCATGGAAATAGGGATAATAACTTAATCCAATTATATCATAATCAACATTAAGATCCGCCAGGCGCTTGTAAAAATTATTTTGCACAGAGAGATCATTTACCCGTTCTGTGTGAATCACTACATCTGCGTCAGGACATTCTTCTTTGCATGCTTTGATTGCACTGTTAAGAAGGTTGCCAAGGCGGCTCCAATTTGCATCATTGTTTATAAATGTTTTTTTCAAACTGTCGTCTGAGGTTCCATAAGGTCCCCATAGCATTCCAAAACTGATTTCATTTCCGGGCTGAATGAAATCAGGGACGACTCCCGCATCTTTCAGTGTGACAAGACTCTCTTTTGTATAATCATATATCTCATTACAAAGCGCTTCGTCATCAAGATTTTTCCAGGCTTCAGGAGTCCATTGCTTGGCGGGATCTGCCCAAGTATCAGAATAATGGAAATCAAGCAAAAGAGCAAAACCTGATTCTTTTATCCTTTTACAAAGTGGAATTATATACTCAAGGTTCTGGCAGGCATTCGGATCCTTATCCTCCCCTTTATAATTCTCAGGAT
>JAIDJJ010000575.1 GCA_029052265.1 Muribaculaceae bacterium | reverse complement strand
TCATGAAAATTCATAGTCATGACAGCCTTTTTTATAACGGCAAATAATTAATTTTCTTATTATTTTTTAGTCTTTTCCATCAAATGGCGCACTGCACCTTCAAGCTGAGCATCCTTGCCATTCTCAACATCAGACGGATGATTGTAAATGAGAATATCGGGATTAAGCTGGGTATTTTCCAACACTGTTCCATCCGGTGTCATATTTGTCACCTGAGGAATGCCGAAAATTAAAGTCGGGTCTATCTGTGTCTCCCACCACACTGCAGTCATAGTGCCGGGAATAGGAGCGCCTATCACTTCACCTATACCCAAAGCTTTATATGCATAGGGTGTGCCATGAGCGTCACTGTAATTAGATTCATTTACAAGCATCACTGACGGTTTTGTCCATTGGGCAAACGGATCATGTCCGATCTCTTTACCTCGCGGCACATATTTCACATACTCTTTGCCATTCAACAAAACTGCAATATCATTATGAAGCCATCCTCCGCCGTTATAGCGAGTGTCGACTACAACAGCATCGCAATTACGATATTTTCCAAGGAGCCGGTCATATACAGACTGGAAACTCTGAGTGTCCATACCTTTTATATGCACATATCCTATCTTTCCATCAGAAAGACTATCTGCAAGCTGTTCATTACGTGCGACCCAACGCTGGTATGCCATTTCAGACTGAGAACCGGCACTTATCGGTTTTACAGTAGGAGTTGTGACCTTTCCATCAGCTTTCTTAACTTCAAGACGAACCTTCTTTCCTACTTTTCCTTCAAGCATTGGGAAATAATCTGCATCAGAAAGAATTTTATTACCATCAATTGAAAGAATTATATCTCCGGGTTGAAGGTCAGCCGATTTAGCGGCAAGAGGTCCACGGGGGAAAATCTCTACTATTTTCAAACCTTCACCCTCATAATTCTCGTCAAAATATGCACCGAGAGAGCCTGTATACATAGCCGGTCCTGCCGAATAGTATCTGCCTCCTGTATGAGAAGCGTTCAATTCCCCAAGTATCTCGCTGAGAAGCGTTGCAAAGTCTCGGTTATTAGAGATATATGGTAAAAACTCACGATAGTGGGCGGTATAATAATCCCAGTCTACACCGTGAAGCTTTTCATCATAAAACTTATCCTTCACCTGTTTTGCCATGTGATCAAATATATATGCACGTTCAAGAGAAGGCTTACGGTCATACGGAGCGTTGTATTCGATATCCTTCACATCGGCACTTGCGAGATTGACCTTTTTTATTCCGTTGTAAGACTGGACAAAGAGATTCTCACCTTTCTTATCCGGATATAAAGTACCGGAAGTGCCCTTAAGGAGCACTTTGGTATCTCCCTTTTTAAGGTCGGTCACATTCATATTCCATCCCCCTTCGGTGGCAGCAGCGACAAAATAGAGCTTATCACCTTTTGGCGACAGATAGTAGTCATATATATTAGAAGAACGGTTGGTAAGGCGTCGTGTCCGATAACGTCTGTTTGCAAGATCAAATTTAGATTCTTCTACAGCATTTTCAGTTTTAGATTTCTTCCTTTTTTTGTCTTTCTTATTTTTCTTGGAGTCTTTCTTATCGGAATCTGCCTCACCTTCATTTTCATTGTCTGCATTTTCCGCTAATTTAGCTTCCTCTTCTGTGAAATTGAATTTATCCCACGCCTCGTCATCAAGCACCATGAGAATGATGTCGTCCTGATTGCCCCATGAGCCATGAGCCTTCATACCAAATCTGCCGGAAGAATAGGTCAATGCTTTTCCTCCGAGAGCCCATTTGGGATTATAATCCGAATATCCACTCTCTGTAAGGTCAATAACTTCAGAACCGTCAGCCTTCACTAAAGCGATATCGGTATTGTTCCACCCACCGATACCGATGTATGACACAAGAAGCCATTTGCTGTCAGGACTCCATGAGAACGGTATGTCTCCATCAGAATAAGAATAATTGAATTTTCCGTCAAGTGCTGTTGTCACTTTTTTAGTATCAACATCAATTATCTTAAGTTCGGTACGGTCTTCGAGGAACGCCACCTTCTTTCCGTCAGGAGAAAATTGAGGCTGCATAGCTGAAGTGCCACATTTGTAAAGCGGCTCTATGATAATGTCTGTCGCATATGCAAACTGTTTCTCTTTATCATTTTTAATTTTTGCAGTGAATAGTTGCCATATACCGTCAACGTCACTGTCAAACACCAGCGTCCTTCCATCCGGAGAGAAGCTTACGGTTCTTTCCTGAGCGGGGGTATCAGTAATTCGTTTAGTCGTTTCATATTCTGTATCTGTAACATACACATCACCACGAATTATAAAAGCTACTTCTTTACCCTCGGGAGAGACTGCGATATCAGACGCTCCATATCTTTCATATCTTTTGACAATGTCACTGTCGTACTCATCAGCAATAATCTGAATGTTGACTTTCTGTGGCTGAGATCCCGGAGAAAGGGTATATATTTCTCCATCCCAAGAAAACGCCAGGGTACCATTGTCTGAAGATGACAGTGAACGGACAGGATGTTTCGTAAATTTTGTAAGTTGCTTATCTGACTTGGATGACAAATTCCCTTCAAACACGTTTAAGGTACCGTCTTTTTCGCTTACATAATAATATGTATCACCTTTACCCCACACAGGGCACTGGCTATTCCATACCTGATTAGTGAGCTGAGAAAATTTTCCGCTGCCATAATACCATATATCCGCTGTTCCGGAAGAACGTTCATGTTTGCGAAGGACATCTTCAACACCCTTGCGGTCCTGATATAACAGGTCGCCTGAAGCATTAGCATCCGCGCTAATGACCGGTTGCGACAAGTAAAGTTTCGGGCGTGGATTATTCCGGTTTACATTAAGCTGATAAACTTGTGTGGAGAAAGGTGCTCTTGCAGAAGTTCTTCCCGGGAGATTAGAGGCACTGAATAGCAGGATAGAATCATTAAGAAAAGTCAACGGTTTTTCATTACCGCTGTTTGTAGTAAGTCTGCGAGGTGTACCTCCTTTTGCAGAAGTGATAAAAATATCATCAGAACCTTCACGCGTGCTGAGAAAAACAATATTTTTACCATCTTTACTCCATACTGGAACACCATCATACGCCTGATTAGATGTGATCTGAGTGGCTGTTCCACCTTTCACCGGGACTGTAAAAATGTCACCTTTGTATGTGAAAGCGACAGTAGTGCCATCGGGAGAGATCGCGGCATCACGCAACCATTTTGGGGCATTGTCTGCGAAAGACGATGCAGTGCCGGCTGCAAGCAACAATGAAATTAGTGCTGTCCGTTTCATGAAATATTGGATTTAATGCACAAAAATAGTCATTAATAGTTGATTTCACAATAAATCTTCTCAAAACTTTGTCATTATAAATATGATATTTGAAATTTATGAAAGTTTTGATCATTTCATGCCGATGAAAATGATATTCATGTCACGATTCAGGATATAGCTGTCCAGAATGCAGAGGCTCTTGACTAAGCACTTGGATAATCAAAACAACAAGTCCCCCATAAATCGTGGCTGCCTCACGTATATTGGAGAAGCAATAAACGAGCATCGAAAGCAATTAGAAACGGTATTGGACAGAAGCGATGATTGAACGCTGCCTGATGTTGAATATATGTTCCGAACGGGAGAGTGTTCCATAAGTCACGTATTCATAACTCCGCTTATTAAGAATATTATTTGCGGTAAGTGAGAGTCTGATTTTATTGTTCACCCTCCAAACTGCCGATGCATCAAGCAACATGAGATTTGCTGTGTTTCCTTCTGAAAAAACGGTAAAGAAATGTTCAGCACCGACAGTAAATTCAATTAAGTCGTTTGGCAGGACTGTAGCAAAAAGATTCTGATGGAAAGAATGGAAATTATTACTGTTACCATCTATATCAAGCTTCGAGAATCCATATTCGGCTTCATAATTTGCCGAAAGCCAACTCAAGATACTACCTTTAAAGTATGGTTTCAAACCTGCCGTAACCTGCCGGTAAGGAACTACAGAATTGTCACGCATCGACGAAGCAGAAGACAATGCGACATTCCCTTCCACGCCAACAACAATCTTACTATGTCCAATCCCTTTGCTTATCCCTCCTTTCAGATACCAAGTTTCATTGCCGGATAATTTATCGGCATAAGTTGACACAATATAGTCCTCAATGAATATCTGATTTGACATTATATGACTCCTCCTATAATTATAAGTAGCCGACAGATTGACAAAGAACGACTTTATAGGATTACGATAGCGGTAGGATAGGGTTGCCGCCACATTATTCGAGTATTTATCCGGATTATAAGCGATGAAAAGATTTCGATAATCAGATAAAATAGTATCCTCTATGTTGAGATATGGCTGTGGCGAGGCAAGCAGATATGCCACAGATCCCGAAAGTTCTGATCGGGCATCAAGTTGCCTACGTATAAAAAGACGAGGAGAGATGTTGATATAGTTGCGCGACTTTTTAATGTTATAGTGATACCATTTCATGGGGACACTTAGAGACATCCTCCAGCCGCTACGCTCGAAGTCTATTTGAGGAGTGGCGTAAAGATTAGATAGAAACGCTTCATGATCCCCGCGATTATCATATTCTCCAAGACCGCTGAGTGTGTTTTTCATTCGATGGTAATTCAGGTCAATTCCTGCAGTGATATAATATTTCCAGAATCGTGTCAATTTCCCGAACTTCGTTTCTGTTGTACTTCTGAAATCTGTGGTTCCAATACTTTGCGATGCGTTTTCTTCTCCTTGCACCGACAGAATGTCGGGACGATGCCCGAAAGAATTTCGAGATGTTAGGGTAAATACCTTCTTGTCATTGCGCTTGACCAGTCTGAGATCGTTTTCCAACAAAAAAATTTTTCTCCTCACTCGTTGAGAAAGATTGAATGAACCGGTAATGGAAGACGTCGATTTTTCCCATTCTCCCGAAAGAGTAAACTTATCCTTCATGTAATATCCTCTCTTGTTAGTTTCACTATAAAACTGAGCTGAGAGATTATGAGTTTGAGAGCGTTGAATATCGTTTTGAATAAAAGTAGGAATTTGATCGCTGAAATAATCAGTTTCTATTCCTGAATTATAATCAAGACGGTCTCCCATATAATCTAATTTAAGTCGCATCGATGTGTCCCCGGATTTCCATGCCGTAATAGCATTGGCAAGCCACGAGAGATTATCACGCGTCCTTTTTTCGGACAGGGGAGCGTTGATAATATCTGCCGATATATATTCTTGCCATAAAGAATAAGAATAATCAGAAGAAAACATATCATTGAAATCGTGGTCTATGATTTCATTTGCAGGGTTCCATCCTGTATTATCAGCCTTCAACGTAAACATATTTTGAATTTTGGGAGCCATCCTCATAGTGAACAACGATCCATCATAAAGAAAGGGCTGAACTCCGGAGGCTGCCTTGGCAACTCCCACCCACCGGCTTCGGGCATCTTCTTTCAATTTCAGATTTATGCCTGCCTCTTCCGGAAATTCAATCCCTTCAAGCGCTTTTACAGGCTGGTGATTTTCCATCACTTCCACTGATTTCACATCCTTATAAGATATGTTGTTTGTAGCGAGCCCGTATTGCCCTCCTATAAAATCATTACCGTCAAGATAGAATTTATTGATAGGCTTCCCTTGATATTCTATAGTGCCATCGTCTTTAACCTTAATGCCGGGAAGACGTTTAATGACATCGATAATCGCGTTGTCTTTTGCATTGGCATATCGAGCAACATTGAAAACAAGCGTATCGCCCTTTGCATATATGTCCGGCGCCGCAACTATAACATCTTTCAGTTGTGTTGCCTGCTGATTTAATCGCACATCCATAAAACTTGCAGATAAAGGCAATATGAGAGTTTCATATCCCATACAACGAAATGAAACGGAATCAGCTTCACCTTTGGGCAACAAAGAGAAG
>JAIDJJ010000574.1 GCA_029052265.1 Muribaculaceae bacterium | reverse complement strand
CTCCTGTCGATGCATCGGCTTTAATACTAAAAAAAGTGTTTGACGATGCAAATCAGCAATTGTCGGAAGATGGAAAAGATCCCATTAAAAAAGCTGTCGTGACAGTTCCTGCATATTTTGGCAATATGGAACGCGAGCTTACAAAACAGGCGGCTAAAATTGCGGGAATCGAGATATTGGATCTTCTCAACGAGCCTACCGCTGCCGCACTCAATTACGGCACCAAAGGACTTGAAGGGAAAACTTTCATGATTTATGATTTGGGGGGAGGCACATTCGATGTAAGCATAATGAGAATGAAAAACGGAGTGCTCGATACCCTTTCTACTGACGGCGACCATCAGCTCGGAGGTATTGATTGGGATATATCTCTCCTCGATTATGCACTGCTCGCCTGCGGACTCGATATAACCTATAACGACATTAAAGATGAGCGGGATGCCGGGAAAATGCTGAATGACGTCGAGCAGTGTAAAAAAAGATTGTCTAAAAATGACAAGGCAATGTTCAAGTTCGTCTATAAGAGAAAACAGTATACCTGTGAGGTGTCACGGGCTCTTTTTGAAGAAATCACCGCCGACTTATTGAACAAGACAATCAACATTGTAAACCATGCCATCAATATCTCACGCGACCCGTCTGCAAATATTGATGAAATAATTCTTGTCGGAGGTTCTTCCTACATGCCTATGGTAAAAGAGAAACTTAAAAAAATATTCTCTTGCCCTATCAGGCTTGACAATCTTGAGCCGGATCTTGCCGTCGCCAAAGGGGCGGCACTCCATGCGTCCAAGCTTGCCGGTGATAAAACGACCTCAGTAGAAATCGGCAACGATATGGGCAGCAGATCATATGGGATACTTTGTCTTGATTGCAATGACAAAAGTAAATATATTGTTTCCAATATTATTCTTCGCACCGATGATCTTATACATGATAGCAAACACTCGTTTGAGACTGCATTTGACGGACAGACTTCGGTCAATATTTCTATTTATGAAAACAAGATGACCGAAAAATATGTCAACCCAGATTTATGCACCCTTGTCCGGAGCGGAGACATTAATTGGGGGTATGGTGTGCCGGAACATACAACAATCTCTGTCGTAGTTTCCCGTTCGTCAGATTCCACTGTAAAAATATGGTGTGAATGTCAAGGTGTTAAAATTGATTTTGAGCTTGACTACAAAGGAATGTATTCTGATGAAGAAATAGAGAAAAAAAGGAAGCTGCTCGCCACTAAAATTGTTTAATCAAATCTGATTCTTATGTCGTCTGTATTGACTTTTAAAGCATCAAAATCATCAAAAGATCTTGATACCCTTGCGGCAATCCTTTCACGTTCCGATGCCAATATATCTAAATATTGGGGAATTCTCGTATCTGTCAGCTTCATAATAGAATGCCTGAAAAATGAGGATCCCGATTTTATCAAACTGATCAAAGAGACCTGTTGTCCCGATATTATTTCCAAGGCGCAGGAATATACTGATTCAGGGGAAAATCTTGATATGAAAGTTGCCGCCACCGGTTTTGCTCAAAGGATTCTTGATATCAATGATTCTGAAATATTTGAATTCTACAATCTGCTTGTAAAAAAT
>JAIDJJ010000573.1 GCA_029052265.1 Muribaculaceae bacterium | reverse complement strand
CGAGTTCGCATGAGAACACGTATCCCCCGACACTCTCACTATGAGAATTTCCATGAAAGAGATAGAATCTGAAGAGATTAAACAAAAAGAATGCGACATTTCCCGTCAGCAGATCGCCAACGAGATATCTTGCCCTTTGCCTTCTTTTTGAAATCCCCGGTTCTTTCATCTGATGATCTTTATCAAGCCTCCTCCTGAAACCTTAATTATATTGCTCGGAGCAGCAGGAGAGTTGTCATCCCTGCGGTATGTTGCGACATAATCGACTCCGCTTATGATCTGTTCTGAAATTTCGCCATATACCCTTGCCGCCTTGTCGCCGCTGATATTTGCAGATGTCGACACTAATGGACGCCTGAGACGCCGGCACAATTCATTTGAATATTTCTCACTCGTGATACGTATGCCCAATGAACCGTCGGGGGCAAGAAGTTCCGGCGCCAGGTGTTTCGGATGGTCGTATATCACTGTCAGAGGATTGACTGCCGCATCTATCAGTTCCCACGCCACTTCAGGGATGTCGTCCACTATTCTTTCGAGGGCTCCGTCACTTTCGACAAGCACGAGCATCGACTTGCTTTCTGCACGTCGCTTAAGATCATAAATTTTTTTAACAGCATCAGGATTGGTGGCATCACACCCTATGCCCCATACCGTATCGGTGGGATAGAGTATTATCCCACCCTTTTTCAGGCATTCCACTGCCTGACGTATATCCTCTTCTAATGTCATCACATTATGAAATTATAGTATAATATCTTTATTTTGACGGTCCGATCTCTTCTTCCATTCTGTCTATCTCTTCCATCCATAGCATATAAGACGCATCAGACGGCATACGCCAATCCCCGCGCGGAGACAGGCACACGCTTCCGACCTTCGGTCCGTCAGGCATGCAGGAACGCTTGAACTGCTGGGTAAAGAAACGCCGGTAGAAATTCCTCATCCATTTCAGGATGGTCTGAGGAGAATACCTGTTTTTAAAAGCTATAGTTGCAAGCCGGTATATTTTCTTTGGAGAAAATGAATTTCGCAGGAGATGGTACATAAAGAAATCATGAAGCTCATACGGACCGACCACGTCCTCTGTCTTCTGAGCGATCTCATCTGTTCCGGAAGGCACAAGTTCCGGGCTTATGGGGGTGTCGACAATATCAAGGAGTATCTCTTCCGCCTTTCCTCCGGACTCCCCTGCAAACCATTTCACAAGATGACGGACAAGCGTCTTGGGGACTGACGAATTGACCCCATACATCGACATGTGGTCTCCGTTGTATGTGCACCAACCCAATGCAAGCTCCGACATGTCTCCTGTCCCTATCACGATAGCATTTTCCTTATTGGATACATCCATGAGGATCTGTGTGCGTTCGCGTGCCTGCGAATTTTCATATGTTATGTCATAATCGGATGGGTTCTGTCCGATATCCTCGAAATGCTGTGCCACGGCTTTTCCTATCGGTATTTCCATCTCTGTCACCCCCAGAGCCCGCATCAGCGCCACAGCGTTGTCATGGGTGCGGGATGTCGTTGCCTCTCCGGGCATCGTTATGCCTATGATCCCTTTTCGGTCAAGATCGAGAAGATCAAAAGCTCTGACAGTCACCAGAAGTGCAAGTGTGGAGTCAAGACCTCCTGAAATCCCTATCACAGCCTTATGGCAATGTATCACGTTGAGACGTTGCATAAGTCCCCTCGCCTGGATATTGATAATCTCCTCACAATGCTCTTTTAGCCTGGTTTCATCATGGGGTACGAAAGGTTCTGAATCCACGGCGTCATTCACCATTATGGTTTTAGGTATTTCCTGACACGCGGCATAAACAGTCCTTACACTGCCCGGTATGTCTGAATCGTCAAAAAATGTAGAAAATTTTGCCCTGTCATTACGCAATTTCTCGACATCTATATCCTTCATCATAAGAGTCGGGGCGGTGAAGAAACGGTGAGGAGTTTCCACAATCGATCCGTCTTCACCTATTATCGCGTTCCCTGCAAACACGAGATCTGTTGTCGATTCACCCCACCCTGCGGAAGCATACACATAACCGCAACGGCATCTTGCAGATTGCTGGGAAATGAGCCGGCACAGATAGTCATGTTTACCGATAAGCTCGTCTGACGCCGAAAGGTTCAATATTATATCAGCCCCCGACATGCAGAGCCGGCTGCTCGGCGGATCTGGCACCCACAGATCCTCACATATCTCGACGCCTATCTTGGCTCCTTTGTATTCAAAAATGATATCCGTACCGAACATCACTTTCCTTCCGGCAAATATTATTTCGTCATTCTTTATTCCGGCACCCGAACTGAACCATCTTTTTTCGTAAAACTCCCCGTAATTTGGGATATGGCTTTTAGGGACTATGCCAAGTATTCTTCCCCCGGCAATTACAATGGCGCAATTATACAGTCTGCCATGTGCATACACCGGACATCCTACAACTGTCATGACAGCACATCCGGCAGTTTCTGACAACAATTCTATTACCGCCTCCGACGCTTTACTTACCAGCAGCGTCTGCTCAAACAGATCTCCGCATGTATAACCAGTGATGGAAAGTTCAGGAAACACTACGACGTCACATTCTTTTGAATCGGCATCTTTCACCATATCGAGTATACCTTGCAGATTGTAATCCACATTGGCAACTCTTACATTGGGCACTCCGGCACCGACCCGCAAATATCCGTATTCTGTCATATGTTGTTATTAGATTGCGACGATATGAAAAACATTCAGCCCGTCGGTTTCACATAATTATTCTAATTATCCACATTATCCCCCGAAAAATATTCAGAATGTCAGAATGAACCCATACATCTCCGAAAGTTTAAGAAGAATAATTTACAAATTTACACAATCTATACTATTAATCGAATTTTTTTGCAAAGTTATTTTTCTTTTGCCATAAAAAAGTCCGGTCAGGAAATTTCCTGACCGGACTCTTATAATGACAATGATGTGTCAATTTTATTATGCCTCAAGTTTTACTTTCGGCCACGCATTTTCATATGCTCCCCTTAGAAAATAAGAAGGAAAGCTAATGAATCCCTTACAGCATCGTAGCAATATTGATAGATATAAGGTACAATACCGAAGAATACGATACCCGCTATGCTTATCCACAATGCCACACGGTTGCTGCAGGCACTGCGGAAAGTCACGATTTTGGGTTCATCTGAACTGATCCACATGGCTTTCACCACGAGCAGATAGTAATACAATGAGATGATCGTATTAATCAATGCTATGAGCACAAGCATGTAAAGTGCCCATGAGCCTGACCCTGTCACTGAGGTGAAGATCAATATCTTGCTGAAAAATCCTGCAAACGGGGGAATACCTGCGAGAGAGAACATGGCGAGCGTCATGGCAAAAGACAGCCATGGGTTAGTCTTGTGAAGCCCGTTGTAATCATCCATGTCAAGTTTGCCGGTGTTTTCCTCTATGGTTGAAATCACAGCAAATGCTCCGAGATTGCTGACTACATATACGAAAATGTAGAACATCATACCTGCAAGACCAAGTCCGTCTGCCGCCATTGCACCAAGCATTATATAACCTGCCTGCGAAACTGATGAAAATGCCATGAATCGCTTCATGTTTTTCTGGCGTATCGCGAAAAGGTTGCCTACAGTTATTGTAAGTATGATGACTCCATAAAGCATCCACTCCCATGCATCGCTATAGACTGCACCGAAACACTGTACGAAAATAACAAAGAATGCAAATGCTGCAGCTCCTTTGGAAATAACCGACAGATAGCTGGTGATCGCCGTGGGTGCGCCCTGATATACATCGGCGGTCCAGAGGTGGAACGGCACAAGCGAAAGCTTGAATCCGATACCGGCGAGAACAAAAGCTAACGCAATTATAAGCAATCCGCTCATTTCGCCCTGCCCTATCGTGATGGCGATGTCGTCGAAATACAACGACCCGCCGGAGAAGGCATATACAAATGACAGACCTGCGAGAAGGATGGCTGAAGAGAACACGGCTGTCATGATATACTTGATTGCCGCCTCGTGACTCTCGTAATGCTTCTTGTTGAATGCCACAAGTGCAGCCAACGGAAGTGATGCCGATTCAAGTCCGATCACGAACAATAGGAAATGACGCGCCGACACCATGAGATACATACCGAAAAGTGTCACCAGGATCAATTCATAAAATTCACCCTTGCGTATAGCCACTTCATCGCTTTCAACCCATTTGGCACTTTGAAGGAACACGATAAAAACACCGACGTTGAGTATCGCCTTCAATGCATTGGTGGCTGTGTCGTTGATATACATTCCTCCGAACACCGGCTCGCCGCTTGCAGGCACAATCCATATCGCCACAGTTCCCAAGGCGAACAATATTGTGGTGAAAGGAGTGAGAATCTTTTTACCCTTTTCATTGGAGAATGTGTCGAATAAAAAGACCAGCATGAATATTCCGAGAACTATAAGTTCAGGAATCATAGATCCAAATTGAGAATAATCCATTTTTGTTTGACTGTTTTATTTATTCAATACATTATTTAAAGGGCGGCAGACTGGATGGCTGCCATTATTGGGGCAAAACTGTGTTGGATGGTTTCATTGATCCAGTTCGGGAAACATCCGATTCCGGCGATGCAAAGGATCAATGTCACTGTCGAGAAGCGTTCAAACCATGTTGCATCTGTAAGCTGGAGGTGATGCTCGTCCTGAACAGGACCAAGCAGAAGCTTTCCAACCACACGCAGGATATATACTGCCGTGATAACGATAGAACAGGTGGCGGCTATTACAAAAATTCTATGGAACAGATCAGCATTCTGGAACGATCCGAAGAATATGGTCATCTCTGCCACAAAACCGGAAAGACCGGGGAGACCGAGAGAAGCAAAACCTGCTATCATGTAGCAGACACCAAGATAAGGCATGATCTTCATCAATCCTCCCATCTGACGGATATCGCGGGTGTGGGTACGCCCGTATATCATACCGATCAATGCAAAGAACAATGCTGTCATCAGACCATGTGAAAGCATCTGAAGAATGGCTCCGGTCATTGCGGTAGTGTTAAGCATCAGGATAGCGAAAAGCACCATGCCGCAGTGTGAAACCGATGAATATGCATTGATATATTTGAGGTCTGTCTGTACACATGCCGAGAACGCCCCGTAAACGATACTGATACCTGTGAGGACTATAAAGATCCATGCAAGTTCGTTTGCCGCCTGGGGAAGAAGATAAATGGCAATACGGAAGCATCCGTAGCCGCCGAGTTTCATCAACACGCCCGCATGAAGCATAGACACCGCGGTCGGCGCACATGCATGACCGTCAGGACTCCAGGTGTGGAAGGGGAACATGGCTCCGAGCACGCCGAAACCTACGAAAGTGAAACAGAACAACATGTTCTGCCATTCGGGTGCAATTGAACCGTTATGCGCTATCTCAAGTATGTTCCAGGTAAGCTGCCCTCCTTCGGGAGCACTGTGCCAATAGATGCCGAGAAGACCAAGCATAAGGAACGCTGAACCACCCATAAGCATGAGTGTAAGTTTCATCGCTGAATATTCCTTACGGCCGGTACCCCATACGCCGATGAGCAAGTACATCGGAATAAGGGCCACCTCATAGAACATAAACATCGTGAAAATGTCGATGGAGATAAAGAAGCCGAACACACCGGTGCTGAGCAGTGCAAACCACAAGAAGAAATTCTTGGGAAGCGGATTGATTTTCCATGATGCGAAAGTGCCCGCAAACACGATAACGGCTGAAAGCATCAGCATCAATACCGATATTCCGTCTACACCTACCGCAAGATGAATATTGAGTGGAGCATACCACATCCAGCTCCCTGTGTAAAGCATTTCATCATCCACTCCCATTTCACGGAGGCGGAGGAAATCCACACATAGCCAGATGGATAGTCCGAGCAATACTGTTGAGCAGACCACCATCACCGCACGGATTGCATTCATACTGCTGTTGCGGCACAAACCCAATCCTGCCATCATGATGACTGGAATCACAACGAACCAGATTAATATATTTCCGAACATAATGTTAAGTTATTTCTTAAGTTGCAATATGAATGTTAAATCAGACAAATCCATGTGATTGCTGCGACAGCCACGGCTCCCGCGATATACCATGCCACATATGACTGTATTTCGCCAGACTGCATGCCACGGATTGCATATGATGTTTTTTGTGTCACCTTTGCAAAAGCATCCATTGTAGCATCGATCACATGACGGTCGAACCATGCTATGCTCTTACATATGATATTGAAGATAATCTTATGCGTGATAAACATATAGATTTCATCCCAATAGAAGCGCCTGTTTGCAGCTGTCCAGAGAGCCGGACACATGTTCTTCATCTTTGAAGGGAATGCATTCTTCTTCATATACATCGCTGCGGCAAGAGCGATTGCCCCTACAGCAATGGTGATACTTGTCACTGCTACCGAAGTTTCAATATGGATATGATAAGGTTCCCCGTTCCATGTCACGAATTCTCCGAAAGGAATAAAACCTGCTACACAAGACACAGCTGCGAGAAACAGGAGAGGCAACGACATTTGCCATGGTGCGTCATGCGGTTTGTGCTCTTTATAATGAGGATTCTCCTCCCACCAGAACACAAGGAAGTACATGCGGAACATATAGAACGCAGTCAGACCTGCAACCATTGTCATCCATGCACCCCAGAACCAATGACGTGCGAACATCGCAGCAAGCATCTCGTCTTTAGAGAAGAAACCTGCAAACGGCCATATACCTGCAATCGCGAGACATCCGATCAGGAATGTCCAATGTGTGATAGGCATGTATTTGCGCAATCCGCCCATTGAAGTATAGTTGTTTGAATGAACCGCATGAATCAATGCACCTGCACCAAGGAAGAGAAGCGCCTTGAACATTGCGTGGGTGAAAAGATGGAACATACCTGCCATATATCCGAGACCGGAATAATGAACACCTTCAATCGGCTTGTCGTATGCAACACCGAGAGAAACCATCATAAACGCAATCTGGGAGATTGTGGAGAATGCAAGGATTCTCTTGATGTCGATCTGAGCACAGGCAACAACCGCTGCATAGAATGCAGTGATGGCACCGATAACACAGATAAATGTCATTGCGGCGTCAACCACGCAATAGACAGGGAACATTCTTGCCACAAGATACACACCGGCAACAACCATGGTTGCGGCATGTATAAGCGCGGATACCGGTGTAGGACCTTCCATGGCATCGGGAAGCCATATATGCAAAGGCATCATTGCAGACTTACCCATACCGCCGGTGAAGATAAGAACCATAGCCCATGTGAGAACGGATGCACCCATGAATGTCGCACCTCCTGTAGAAGCAAGCACCCCTTCAGGATTGTTGGTCATGTCTATGAAATTGAATGTATCGGTATAGAACGAAAGAAGGAGAATACCGATCAAGAATCCAAGGTCGGCAAAACGGGTAACAATAAACGCCTTCTTTGATGCTGAAACCGCCGACGGCAATTTATAGAAGAATCCGATAAGAAGATATGAGGAGACACCCACAAGCTCCCAGAAGATATACATCTGGAAAATGTTGGTGGCAACCACAAGTCCGAGCATTGAGAATGAGAAGAGCGACAGGAATGCATAATAACGCTGGAAACCGGGTTCCCCCTCCATATACCCCCAGCTGTACAAATGCACCATGAAGGAGATAGTAGTGATCACGACAAGCATCAGAGCTGATATCGGATCAAGCAGGAAACCGAGATTTACAACCAAAGTCTGTGTGAAAGCGAGCCAGGTAACATCAAAAACCTGATACTGCTGACGGACTCCGTCTATGATAAAATTAGCATCGCCACTGAAGAAATAGGTGATTGCCACAATGTAGGCGAGCACAGCTGTTGTCCCCATGCCGAGAATACCAAGTATTCCGGCGAGTTTGTGCGACATTTTCACCCCGCCTATTCCTAAGACGAGGAACATCGTGATCGGAATCGCCAAAATCAAAATTGGAAGAGTAATGTCCATATCTTAGAATTTCATTTTAGTAATTTCTGTAACATCTGTATTCCCAATAGCCCTGTAGATATTGATGATGATGGCTATCGCTATGGCGGTTTCGGCTGCCGCTATCGCTATTGCAAATAGCGTAAAGACCATACCGTCCATGCTGCCGGGGAAAAGATAACGGTTGAAAACCACAAAATTCAAATCTGCAGAATTGAGCATCAATTCCAAAGAAATGAGTATTGCGATCAGATTTTTACGGGTGATAAAACCGTAAATGCCGCAAGCGAACATCACTACGCTCGGCACAAGATACCATAACATACTTAAGTCCATATCTTTTTAGCTTTTACGGGCTACAGTCACCCCTCCGATTATACATGCGAGCAACAACACACTGATCGCTTCAAAAGGAAGCAGATATTGGAAGCGGTCGCTTCCGGTAAATGCCTCGCCGATCTCACGCATGGTGATATCATTTCCTGCCTGAATGCACTCCATGAGCGACGCTCCGTGGAGAAGAGGCATGGAAAAGAGTGCCAACAAAAGAAGCACAGCCGAAATTCCGGACAAGGTCACACCTATTGTCTTCCGATGGGATTCAATCACCCCGGACGCATCATTAGGCTTATGGGTCAATAATATCGCGAACACGAACAGAACCATTATACCCCCGGCATATACAGCTATCTGA
Source organism: Muribaculaceae bacterium (assembly GCA_029052265.1). Taxonomy (GTDB): domain Bacteria; phylum Bacteroidota; class Bacteroidia; order Bacteroidales; family Muribaculaceae; genus Lepagella. The sequence goes on along the minus strand of JAIDJJ010000573.1, from coordinate 7,815 downwards.
ACAGCACCGAGAAATTGATACCCGAGCTGAAAATAGAAAACCGCCGTGCCAAGAAGCACAAACAGAAGGTAGGTCGCGGCACGCAATATCTTGCCGGTTGTCACTGCCTTGAATGAAAAAAACACTATGGCAATGGCAACAATGAAATACATGATTATATTTCCTACTGAATCCATTATGTTTTAATTTTCTTTATTTTCGTCTTTAGAATCGCCCTTTACATCAGCTCCGGACTGACCGGCTGCAGCAGCTTTTGCAGCAGCCTCTTTTTCCGCTTTGATCTTGGCTGCCTTGGCAAGCGCCTCAGCCTTGATCTTGGCGAGCTTCTCCGGATCCATTGCCGGCTTGGGGGCGGCTGCCACATCGTCTTTTGGCTCAGGTCTGTAGTTCAGTTGCTTCAACAGGCTGCCACGTGTGAAAACCGCCTGCTCGAAATCGTTTGAAAACTCAAGCGCGTCCTGAGGACATGTAGTGACACAAAGCATGCAGAAAGTACAGCTTCCTAAATCATACATATACTTGTCAAGCTTGCGCTTTTTCTTCCCGTCCGGCAGATCAACCATTTTTGTGGTCAGCTGAATCGTTCCGTTAGGACAGTTCATCTGGCAGATTCCGCAGGCTATGCATTTGTGGCGTCCCTCATTGTCATACTTCAATGTGAGTTCCGCACGGAATCGGTCTGCTATCTGAAGCGTGTCGCGGTTCTCCGGATAACATTCGGTGATTTTCGGAGTGACAAGCTCCTTGCCTGTCACTGCCATGCCGTCAATAAGACTTTTCAGACCTTTACCGGCTTCCGAAAAATACTCCTTTATACTACTCATTTAGTCAAACTTTTTGATTCGGTTCATGATGATTTTATCAACGACTTATCTTTCAACCTGGCCTCCCAGAATATCAAGAAGTTCTGTCGTGATTCCTTGCTGGCGGAGTTTGTTAAATTCAAGTTGCAACGACTCAAGCAATTTTTTGGCATTGTCGTTGGCGCTTTGCATCGCCATTACTCGCGCAGCCTGCTCCGATGCCCGGTTTTCAATAGTGATCTCCTGCATTGTAGACAACACAAACATCGGGAGGACTTCATTGAAAATACTATTGGCGTCGGGCTCAAATATATATAATTTATTATCAGACTCTCTTTCCTGACTGTTCCCCTCTATTGCAACTCTGCTCACCGGGAACAACTGCTCAACTCTGAGCAACTGCTTGCTCATGCTTTTAAACTGCATGTAGACCACCTCTATAAGATCAAACTCTCCGGATACAAATTTTTCCCTGAGTGTATGAGTGAAGTCATTTACTGCAGACGGAAGCATTTTCGAATCGACGCCGTCAATAAGCTCGACATCGATGCCTTCTCCTCGAAGCCTTGAAGAAGCTTTTGCTATTTTCTTTCCGACAGGCAATATAGAAAGCCTGACACTATCCCCATACTCCTGTCTCAGACGGCTAATCTCTATCAACAACTGCTTGAAAACATTGAGATTATATGCGCCACAAAGACCATCATCGGTGCCATAGACCACTACACCGACTCTTTTCACTTCCCTTTCCGCAAGCAACGGTGAATCAAACTCTACGCCCGTGTCGAGCAGATGAGACATTATTGATTTCACCTGATTCTTAAACGGAAGGAGTTTTCTTAATTCCGCCTCGTTCTTATGCACCTTCGCAGAAGATATCATTTTCATAGCGCCGGTGATTTTCTCACTTGACGATACTGAACCGATACGGGTCTTTAAGGCTTTAAGAGTTGCCATCTGTTGATTTTTCTGAATACGTTATTGATTGCGGCATTCTTGATCAGACGCCGTTTATATAAACGCATGTACCGGCGGGAGTAGTGTTTTCTCCCGCCGTCACATACTATTTTTATGATTTATATCGAGATGAAATCTCGGAAGCACACTGCTCAAGTTTCGACTGGACATCGTCTGTAAGCTTGCCCGCCTTCAACTCATCAAGCACCTCCTTCTGATATTTGGCACTGAGAAGCTGAATGAATAGGTCTTCAAACTCATGCACTTTTTCAATAGGCACATTCTCAAGAAGACCATTGACACCACAATATATCACGGCAATTTCATTTTCTACCGGCCATGGCTGATATTGAGGCTGGATCAACAACTGCTGGTTTTTCCTACCTCTGTCTATCACTCTCGCTGTCACAGGGTCAATGTCGCCGCCGAACTTTGTGAAAGATTCCAACTCACGGAACTGCGCCTGTGCAATCTTCAAAGTTCCGGCAACTTTCTTCATTGCCTTGATCTGTGCGTTGCCGCCTACACGCGACACTGAGATACCGACATTGATAGCCGGACGGATACCCTGATTAAACAGGCTCGTTTCGAGGAATATCTGTCCGTCTGTAATCGAAATCACATTCGTGGGGATATAAGCGGATACGTCGCCTGCCTGGGTTTCGATAATCGGCAATGCGGTGAGCGACCCTCCTCCTTTAACCATAGGTTTCAAGACTTCCGGAAGGTCATTCATGCTCTCTGCCACTTCCTGATTGTCGATAATTTTCGCTGCTCTTTCCAACAGACGGGAATGGAGATAGAAAATATCTCCGGGATATGCCTCGCGACCTGATGGACGTTTCAGAATCAACGAAATTTCTCGGTAAGCTACAGCCTGTTTCGAGAGGTCATCGTATACAATGAGCGCGTCCCTGCCGGTATCTCTGAAATATTCACCTATCGCCACACCTGCAAAAGGACTATAGTAGCGCATGGATGCAGAATCGGAAGCGGAAGCCGCTACCACCACTGTGTATTCCATCGCTCCATATTTTTCCAATGTATGTACAAGCGCCGCGATTGATGAAGCCTTCTGTCCGATTGCTACATAGATACAATACACAGGTTTGCCATCAAGATAATTCTGACGCTGGTTGATAATTGTATCTATTGCAATGGCGGTCTTTCCGATCTGACGGTCGCCGATAATCAACTCTCGCTGTCCTCTGCCGATTGGAATCATGGCATCGACTGCCTTGATTCCGGTCTGCAAAGGCTGAGTCACAGGCTGACGGAAAATAACCCCGGGAGCCTTTCTCTCAAGAGGAAGATTAATGAGATTACCTTCTATCGGACCTTTGCCGTCGATGGGCTCACCAAGGATGTTGATCACCCGGCCGAGAAGCCCCTCCCCTACAGGAATTGACGCGATCTCACCCGTGCGACGCACCGACATGTTTTCAGTTACTTTATTAACATTGTTGAGAAGCACAACACCCACATTGCTCTCCTCAAGATTGAGTGCGACGCCTTTGACGCCGTTCTCAAACTCTACCAGCTCGTTGGATTTCACATTTTCAAGTCCGTAGACATGAGCCACACCGTCGCCCACTTCAAGCACGGTGCCCACTTCCTCAAACTTTACCTGTGAGGTGACATCTTCGAGTTGTTGTTTTAGAATATCAGATATTTCGCTTGGGTTAAGCATTTTGTCAATTGCTTCTTAATAGGGTTTGACGTAGTTTTTCGAGTTCACTGCTGACAGAGGCATCCATTCTTACAGAATCCACATCTATCACAAACCCGCCTATAAGATCGGGATTAACCGACTCTGAAAACTCAAGGACTGATCCTTTGAACGCTTTCTTTACAAGGTCGCGCAACTTCTGTATCTGCTCTTCCGGTAGAACCGAGGCAGTCGTGATAGCCACCTGCATAATGTTGTTCGCCTTCCTGTAAATGTCACGATATGCGAGCATGATTTCATATGCAAGAGCTGAACGGTTATGACCGATTATCAGCTTTACAAAACGCGCATATGCGTCATCGGCCCCATCGCCGGCTGCGGAAAGCAACAGATTTTCCTTATCCTTAGGCGACACGAACGGATTGGAAAGCACATCTCTCAAGGCAGGATTGTTCCTGAAAGCAAAAATCACTTGCTTCATGAGATTGTAAATCTCTTCCGTCTTGCCCGTTTCCGACGCATATTTGAAAAGCGCCTTGGCATATCTGTGTGGTATGAGACCGTTATCCATCAGATCAGTTATTCTCTATTTCATCCAACAATTTGTTTACAAGCTCAGTCTGTGCCTTATCGCTTTTAAGCTGGTTGCGTACCATCTTTTCGGCAATATCAAGAGAGAACTTGCTAACTTCATTTTTAAATTGAAGCTCCGCTTCCTTGCGTGATTGTTCTATCGACACTTTGGCAGCATCCATTACTTTCTTAGCCTCTTCAGATGCCTCTTTCTTCGCATCTTCGATTATCTGAGATTTCATTTTGGCTGCATCACGCAAAATTTCAGCTTGCTGTTTACGTGCATCATCGAGAAATTTCTGCGCATCGGCACGTGCGGAGTCAAGCTGCGCCTTTGCCTCCTTAGCATATTCCACACCTTTGTCTATGGTGTCGGCGCGCTCGTCCATATTCTTAATGATTACCGGCCATCCCCACTTCGCCAAAACCACGAAGAGGATGATGAAAGCGATAAACATCCAGAATACCAAGCCTAATTCGGGCGTGAACAATTCCATTGTGACAGGATTTTAACGTTGGTGTCGAGTTTGATTAAAGGAAAAGAGCGAGTGCAGATACGATCACTGCGAAAAGAGCCACGCCCTCGATAAGTGCAGCGATCACAATCATGTTGGAACGTATGTCGCCTGCAGATTCCGGCTGACGCGCAATTGCCTCCATAGCTGAAGATCCGATATTGCCAATGCCGATGCCGGCTGCGATGGCTGCTATACCCGCACCTATTGCTGCGCCAAGGGCTGCAAGAGGTGCCACTGCTGCTAAAATCATTGATAACATAATTCTAAATTTTTAAGCGTTATTGATTTTTCTTTTTATTCTATTGTAATTCATAATGCAACTTCCGTAGCATTATCTTTCTTTATTGCTTCGTCTCCATCAGGCAATGTCTCATGTGTCACATTTCCATGTTTTACCTCATGATGGCCGTTTTCCTGCGCCATTGAAATAAATAATGTAGAAAGCAGTGTGAACACAAATGCCTGTATAAAGCTCACAAGCACATCAAGAGCAAGCATGAATATTGAGAAAATTACAGATATTACGACTGATCCTCCTGTTGCCACCGCTCCGAAAGCAGCGAATATGAATATGAGCAGGGTCAGTGTGATCACAATCATATGCCCACCCATCATATTGGCAAAAAGACGCACACAAAGCGCTGCGGGTTTCGTAAATATTCCAAATATCTCAATCAGCTGCATTATGGGGAGCGGAAACTTCAAGAACAAGGGCACATCCGGCCAGAAGATCTCTTTCCAATAATGCTTTGTCGCCTTTATATTTACTACGACAAACACCATCACTGCAAGAACAAGTGTGACCGCAATATTTCCTGTCAGATTGGCTCCTCCCGGAAATATGACTATCAGTCCCACAAGATTCATAACGAGGATGAAAAAGAAACAGGTAAGCAGGAACGGTGCAAATCTGTTCGCTTTATCATGCAGTGTCGATTTTATCACATCCACATATATGAAACCGATGAGCATTTCCATGAACCCTGTACCCTTTCTTGGTGCCTTGTATCCATTTTTAGAATACCATCTTACCACTGACATTACCATAAACGTCACTATCAGGGAAGCGATAAAAAGAGCGAGTACATTCTTTGTGATTGAAAAATCAAACGGTCGGTATTCTTTATAATATGTTCCATCATAAAGCACATATCCGTTTATGACCTTATCAACACCATATTCCCCTGCCGCACCTTCACTATCGGAAGCTGCCTGCAATGCCGCCCTGTCGGAATCGGTCTCTACAGGGAATACCTGCACAACCTTGTTGCTGTGTTTGCTTACATGCGCCAGCAGAAAACTGTATGTCTTGCCATCCTTGTCGATATTGACTATCCGGGGGACAGCCTCTACCTTTGTTTTCCCTGTCGCCGGATCTGTTTCCTCTTCAAGCTCTGTAAGACGGGAAGAGGAAAAACATATCCATTTGCCGTCTTCCGCCCTGACTATCACAGGAAGTGGGATACGGTATGTATGACTGAAAGGAACCTCCCAGCCATATCCATCGCCAAGGTGATGGAACATAATCTCTTTGACATTCACGCCCCCCTCACCGCTGCCGGAGGCAGCTGCCTTTACCGGCGACATGATGAGCAACGCAAGAATTGCCAAAACTATTGATATCTTTTTTGAGTTCATTCCTTGTTGGGTTAACCGTTTATCTATTCCTGAGGAAATCAGTACACACAGACTGACACCACATTATTATCAACGTCTACCAGTCCACCTTTGATATCCACGCTTATCTCCTCTCCACCGGGTCTCTTATATACTATTGATCCCGCCTTAAGAACTGATATAAGCGAAGCATGGTTTTTCAAAACCGTAAAAGAACCCATCACCCCGGGAAGAGTGACCGACTCCGCATCCCCTTTGAAGAGAATCTCGCTTGATGATATAACTTCAAGTGTCATATACCGGTAATTCGTTAATTTTATTCTGTTTCAAGTATATTACTTAACTTCCGCAAGAAGTTTCTTACCCTTCTCTATTGCTTCGTCGATGGTTCCGACATTTAGGAAAGCCTGTTCGGGATATTCATCCATCTCTCCTGAAAGAATCATCTTGAAGCCTCGTATGGTTTCTGCAAGGGGCACCATGACACCGGGAAGACCGGTGAACTGTTCTGCCACATTAAATGGCTGGGAAAGGAACCTTTGCGCCCTACGTGCACGTGCCACTACGAGTTTGTCTTCATCAGAAAGTTCATCTACACCAAGTATCGCGATTATATCCTGAAGGTCATTATACTTTTGAAGCAACTGTTTTACAGCCTGTGCCGTATTATAATGTTCTTCACCAATGATATTGGGATCGAGGATACGGGATGTGGAATCAAGAGGATCCACCGCCGGATAAATACCAAGTTCCGCTATCTTTCGGCTCAACACTGTGGTTGCGTCAAGGAAGCTGAACGTGGTGGCGGGAGCAGGGTCAGTCAAGTCATCGGCAGGCACATAGATTGCCTGTACTGAAGTGATGCTTCCCTGTTTTGTAGATGTAATACGTTCCTGAAGCATACCCATCTCTGACGCGAGAGTCGGCTGATAACCCACTGCTGACGGCATACGGCCGAGAAGTGCCGAAACTTCAGATCCAGCCTGAGTAAATCGGAATATATTGTCAATAAACAATAGAATCTCCTTTCCTCCACCGTCATTGTCACGGAATTGCTCAGCCACTGTCAAGCCTGAAAGCGCAACACGGAGACGGGCTCCCGGGGGCTCGTTCATCTGGCCGAACACCAGAGTCGCCTGGGAATTGTTGACTTCAGACATGTCTACATCCTGAAGGTTCCATTCCCCTTTCTCCATACCCTCCTTAAACTTGTCGCCATATTTAATGACACCGCTCTCTATCATTTCTCGCAGCAGGTCATTCCCTTCACGGGTACGCTCTCCAACACCTGTAAACACAGAGAAACCGTTGTGTCCCTTGGCAATATTATTGATGAGCTCCATGATGAGCACTGTCTTACCTACACCGGCGCCACCAAACAGACCGATTTTTCCACCCTTGGAATATGGTTCGAGAAGGTCGATCACTTTGATACCCGTATAGAGCACTTCGGTCGATATAGCGAGGTCATCAAATGCCGGTGCCGGCTGATGAATCCCGCGTAGATGATCTCTGTTTATAGAAGCGAGACGGGCAATCGGCTCTCCAATAACGTTGAGAAGACGCCCCTTTACCTGATCTCCTGTAGGCACAGCGATAGGTCTGCCGAGGTCTTCTACTCTGACACCGCGACGCACACCATCCGTACCTGTCTCTTATACAACTCTCCGAGCCCACG
>JAIDJJ010000572.1 GCA_029052265.1 Muribaculaceae bacterium | reverse complement strand
TTTTGCTATATTGGTTTTCTGTTTCATAAATTGGCTTGATTATATCGGGATACTTTTCTGCATATTCTCTTATTATTTCTGCAGTCCTATCTGTCGAAGCATCATCATGAACTATTGCAACAAAGGGGAAATCTGTCTTTTGCATGACAAATCCCTCCAATGCATCACGAATATACGGCTCATGATTATAGGTGCAGCACCTTATTGCAACCACATTATTTTTCATAATTTATATTGGGTTTTTAATTAAGTATCAGTCGGAAATTAATTTGGCTGGTGATCCTTTAACAATTGAATTTGCCTTGATTGATTTGGTAATAAGAGATCTGGCACCTATGTATGCCTTGTGTCCTATTACCGTAACTTTTCCGGAAATACTTAAGGCTCCTTGTCCGATAAAAACTTCATCTTCTACAATTGTATATGCACCTACTGTAGCCCCGCCTGCAACAAAACAATATGTTCCGATTTTGTTATTATGAGAAATATTCACACCTGATAGCAAGATTGTTCCTTCACCTATATTTGAATCTGCTTGAACATGAGTAAATGCACTAATATATACACCTATATCAGATATTTTTGCAAATTTAGATATAACCGCTGTTGGATGTATAAGAGTAGGTACACTTCCTCCTCTTACAATAATTTCATTAACCAGCCTACGTCGTATCTCGTTATCTCCCATTGTCAAAAGATAAGATTTTCCATGTAGATCATTTTTCAGTAAATCATCAAACGATCCAATTATAGTAAAACCGTGATCCTTCTCTCCAGTTCTATCACTATTATAGTGATACAATCCAGCTATCTTATAGCCACATGATTCTGCCAAATCAATAAAGACCGGGGTATTATGACCTACCCCCAAGGCGTATATTTCTTTATTCATTTTTCCATTCATTTATCACGGATTTTCTTTTCCCGGAAGCCAATGTCGGAATTCCGTCCACCTGCTCTAATATTATGTCTGCATCGTCACCAAGAGTTTCTTTAAAAGCGCAAACAGCGTCATGTAAATAATCATCCAAATCAACATTGCTTTTCAGTATCACCTTTAATACATATCGCTTCTCATTTTTTTGAATGAATTGCCATTGTATAATTTTATCGTAGTGTTTTAAAATTCTTCCTATCGTCATAGGAGAAAAAGGAGCACCAGATGTTGTAAAACAAATATCAAGACGCCTTCCATATAGTTTCCCAAGCACTGGAAATCCTTTGCTTTTATCATCCGGAGGAAGCAACATCCCTACATCGCCAGTGTCATATCGGATTAATGGGAAAGCATGGTTATGAAGATCTGTTACAATTATTCTGCCTAATTCCCCGAATTTTGCCGGCATATCGTTATCTATGTTTAGCACCTCAAAAATACAACTTGCATTATTAAAGTACATTACATTATCTTTATCATCAGTGGGATTTTTCTACTGGGCTAAAATGACACATTCTTCATCAGCATTTTGTGATATTATTTCACTTCCAATATT
>JAIDJJ010000571.1 GCA_029052265.1 Muribaculaceae bacterium | reverse complement strand
ACCCGTAAGTGAACTGCATTTTGAAGAGGCTGCCGAATTGGCTTATTTCGGAGCCAAGATTCTACATCCCACTTGCGTACAGCCTGCAAAACATGCAAACATTCCTGTAAAATTGCTCAACACTATGGAACCGGAAGCTCCGGGCACCACTATCTATAATGCCGAGCCCACACACACTATAAAAGCTGTAGCCGCTAAAGACAATATTACTGCAATCAAAATAAAAAGCAGCCACATGCTTCTCGCATATGGTTTCCTTAGAAAGGTGTTTGAGATTTTTGAAAAATATCACACACCTATCGACATGATCACGACTTCCGAAGTCGGTGTGTCTGTCACTATCGACAACGAACGGTGTCTTGATGATATCGTAAAGGAACTTTCTGAACTTGGTGATGTGACTGTAGACCATGATATGGTCATCGTGTGTGTCGTAGGCGATCTCCAATGGCAGAACCGCGGATTTGAAGCTACTGTTGTCAATGCTTTGAAAGACGTGCCCGTAAGAATGATATCTTATGGCGGAAGCAACTACAATATCTCTCTACTAATCCGTAAAGAAGACAAAATCAACGCTTTAAAACTCCTCAGTAAAAACCTCTTCTGATAATGGAAAAGACTTATTTCCCATTAGACAGAATGCGTGCGGAGAACACGCCATTCTATTATTATGATGTTAAGCTCCTCGACAAAACTCTTGATTCGGTAAGACAAGCGTCAAACTATCCCGGATTTCATGTGCACTATGCTGTCAAGGCTAATGCAAATCCTGAGATATTGAAACGCATAGCCGCTTCTGGTCTGGGGGCGGACACGGTTAGTCTTGGTGAGATAAAGGCGGCTGTTGACGCCGGATTCCCGGCACCAAAAATTGTGTTTGCCGGTGTAGGTAAGACTGACGAGGAGATTGCGGAAGCGATGAAATATGGAATCGGGTGCTTCAATGCGGAGTCTGTACCTGAAATCGAGGCTATCGAGACTATTGCAAAAAATCTCGGTAAAAAGGCTCCCGTGGCGCTACGGGTGAATCCGGAGATTGATGCCCACACTCATCACTATATCACCACCGGGCTCGCCGAAAACAAATTTGGCATACCTTTCCAAAACTTGGGCGCGATTATAGAACGTTGTCTGAAATCTGATTGGATTGAGTTCAAAGGGCTTCATTTCCACATCGGATCGCAAATCACCGATCTCACTCCATTCAGGATTCTTTGTGACAGAATCAATGAGCTGCAGGAGAAATACAGCGATGTAGAGTTCGTTTCCATAAATGTCGGGGGCGGTCTCGGAATTGATTATGACAATCCCGACACCAACCCGATTCCGGATTTTCAGGAATATTTCAACATCTTTCATGAAAATCTTAAGCTAAGACAGGGGCAACAGGTGCATTTTGAACTCGGAAGGGCTATCGTGGCTCAATGTGGCTCGTTGATCGCACGTGTGACATATGTCAAGGAGGGGATCGACAAAAAATTCCTGATTCTTGACGCCGGGATGACCGCCCT
>JAIDJJ010000570.1 GCA_029052265.1 Muribaculaceae bacterium | reverse complement strand
CAAATTTGGGTCCCCCCCCGTGCTTTCGGGCCCGGGCGGCCCCCCGCGCCCACGCGGGCAAAACGACTCAGACAATCTTATCTGCACACAGATTCTTTTGCACGACGTGGTCTCGGAGAGACCACGTGCCCCTGATCCGTGTGCCCCTAACATCTGCTTTGAAGCTGTTTTTTATTGCTTTTGCTTTCTCGTCAACCGTTTTTCTTATTATCGACTGCAAAAAGTTTGATCAGAACATAGCGTTCCAGACAGGATTGGCGTTGCATAAAAAAGGGGAGTGGGAAAAGTCGAACAGTGTGATGATTGACCTGCTTCCTCATTCCTCTGACCCGATGCCGCTCAATATCATCGGCAAGAATTACACTGAAGTCGGTATGCACGACAGCGCGGAATACTACCTCCGCCGCAGTACGCTGAGATGTCCCAACAGGCTTTATCCGCATTACCTGCTGATGAAGCTTTATCTGAGGCAGCCGGCTGATTCCTCCGCAGCCAAGAATGAAGCGAAAATCCTATTATCCACGAAAGAGAAAGTTCCCTCTCCTGCCGTGGAGCAAATGAGAAAAGAAGCGGTTCTTTTAATTGATAATTGATAATTGATGTTTATATTAATCTGACATACAATATAATGAATAACGAACAACAGACAATAGGCAACGGACAACCTGACGACGTACAACGAACAACTGACGACGTACAACGTACAACATACAACTGGAAACGCATCCTGACGAAAGTAATCGACATAGTCTGCACAATCGGTCTATGGATTTTCGGATTGGTGGCGCTCTATGCCCTGTTGCTGTTTACAGTTTTCGATACATTTCATGTTCCTACGGAGTCGATGACACCGACCCTGCATCCAGGAGACCGCGGAATCATCAACAAGCTGAAACTCGGGGGCAGGGTGTTCGATATATATGCATGTGCTGCAGGGGAGCCATGCGAGGTGAAACGGATGCCCGGTTATGGTAAACTGGAGAACGGCGATGTGATAGTCTTCAACGGACCCTTTATAGAGGATTGGGACTCTGTGGCTATGAATGTGAGACGATATTATTGCAAGAGGGCTGTGGGAGTCGCCGGCGACACACTCGAGATCAGGGATGGGCATTACCGTATCCGGGGGCTTGACAAGGAGTTTGGTGTGAAACGTGAACAGGATATGACGGGACGGTATGTGAGGGATCTCCGCATCTCCACTCCTGACAGTGTGCCGCTCCCGGGATGGATATATTGCACTCCGCACGACTCCACTTTCAATTGGACAATCGCCGAGATGGGTCCGATGCTGATTCCCGCAGAGGGTTCGCGGATCAGTCTTGACCGTCACAACACGATTCTCTATAGGAAATATATCACCTGGGAGACGGGTAAGCGTGTTGAATGGCAAGATACTGTGGCAACGATCGGTGGACTGCCCGTCAGGGATTACACTTTCAGGGAGAATTACTGTTTTGCCGCCGGCGACCATACCATCGACTCGCAGGATTCTCGCTACTGGGGACTCGTGCCGGAGAAATTCATTGTCGGCGTGACGACCATCTACGGTCACTTGCCGTGGGAGTAGCTAATTGATAATTGATAATTGAAAAAATGGATAAAAGGATGAGAATTTTGGGAATTATATTAATTTTGTAATTGAATTCAAATTATTTCTGATTTTCGATAGGAGATTGAAAGTATTTGGCTCATATTGCATATTTATTCCGTTTTTATGAGTTTAGCATAGATTCCATTTGTTAGGCTCTCATTAAATTAAAAAACTTACATCATGAAAAGTCATAAGGCATTGATTAGTATCATGGCGTTTTCGCTTCTTGCGGGGTATACCGCCTGTGGTTCCGACAAGAAGGAGGAAGACAACACAGATGGCAAAGAGAAGGTGACGGTATCTTCAGAACCTTCGAAGATCGCGGAGGTCACGGCGGAAGAACTTGTGATCAAAGATTTCAACCATGAGGTGGTTAGCAACGGTAAAGTTGCGGCACACAACAATGCGGAGCTGTATTTTCCCGCCGGTGGAGATGCGGTGATCATTTCCGTATATGTGAAAAACGGCGATCATGTGAGGCGCGGTCAAAAGCTTGCTGTGCTCGACACGTATAAACTGACGAAAGAACGGGAAGCGGCAGCCACGGCGCTCGCCAAAACTGAACTGGAATTGAAAGACGCTCTGATAGGGCAGGGGTACGATCCGGAAGTGCCGGGTGAAATCCCTGCAGATGTGATGCGTCTTGCCCGGTTGAGGAGCGGATACACGGAGGCTGAGGCGGCTTTGGCGAAGGCTGACCATGAGATAGAGGAGGCTACCCTCCTGGCTCCTTTCGACGGTGTTGTGGCAAACCTCACAGGAAAGGTG
>JAIDJJ010000057.1 GCA_029052265.1 Muribaculaceae bacterium | reverse complement strand
GCTCCGGTTACGGAGGCACCTCCACCCGCGGACACAAGGGTGCGAAGTCACGTTCGGGCTACAAGCACAAGGTAGGTTTTGAAGGTGGTCAGATGCCGCTTCAGCGCCGTGTGCCGAAGTTTGGTTTCAAGAACATCAACCGAGTTGAATATAAGGCAATCAACCTTGATGCTCTTGAGGCATTGGCAGAGGCTCAGAACCTCACCAAAGTTACTGTTGCCGATCTCCGTGCTGCAGGTCTCGCTCCGAAAAGAGCTTTAGTGAAGATCCTCGCCAATGGTGCGATAAGCCGTGCTCTTGAAGTGCAGGCAGACGCATTCTCCAAGAAGGCAGAGGAAGCTATCACTGCAGCAGGTGGAACCGTCAGCAAAAACTAATTAAAATGGGATTTACACAGACAATAAAAAACATCTGGAGCGTGGAAGATCTTCGCAGGCGGATAGGGATTACCCTTCTGCTTGTGATCATCTACCGTTTCGGGTGCTACGTGGTCTTGCCGGGGATAAACCCTGATGAGCTCATGGCGCTGAAAAACTTCACGTCAGACGGGTTGATGCAGCTTCTCGACATGTTCTCGGGCGGTGCGTTCTCTCAGGCGTCAATCTTCGCGTTGGGTATCATGCCTTATATCACTGCATCGATTGTGATACAGCTTCTCGGCATGGTTCTTCCGGCGTTTCAGAAGATGCAGCGTGAAGGGGAGAGCGGGCGAATGAAACTGAATCAGTACACCCGTTATCTCACAGTGCTTATTCTTGTCCTTCAGGGACCCGCCTATCTGATGAACCTCAAGTATCAGGTTCAGGCGGCCGGGGGTCACGTGGAAATGGGATTCTGGACTGTGGTGTTCATGACGATCGTCCTTGCGGCGGGTTCAATGTTCATCATGTGGCTTGGCGAAAGGATTGACCAGAAGGGTATCGGCAACGGTATCTCTTTTATCATCCTTATCGGTATCATGGCACGTTTCCCAGAGGCAGTCATTCAGGAATTTACCGGTCGTCTCATGAATTCAGCAGGTGGCGGATTGGTGATTTTCCTTGTAGAGCTTGTCATTCTTGTAGCCGTAATAGCCGGTGCCGTATTACTCGTTCAGGGCACACGCAAGGTGCCTGTGCAATATGCAAAACGCATCCAGGGCAACAAGCAATATGGAGGCGCGCGCCAATACATCCCATTAAAGGTGAATGCAGCCGGAGTTATGCCGATCATTTTTGCTCAGGCAATCATGTTTATTCCGGTTACTCTTGTAGGCTTTAGTCCGGATCAGACCGGATTCTTCGGAGCTCTTACCGATCTCTACGGATTCTGGTATAATCTGGTATATTTCATAATGATTGTGGCCTTCACATATTTTTACACCGCAATCACCGTGCGTCCCGCACAGATGGCAGAAGATATGAAACGCAACAACGGATTCATCCCGGGTATCAAGCCCGGCAAGCCGACCGTAGAATATCTGGATTCAATCATGTCGAGAAGCACCCTTCCGGGTTCAATTTTCCTCGGCATCGTGGCCATACTTCCTGCGATCGCACACGTGTGTGGTCTCAACCGTCAGTTCGCCGCATTCTTCGGAGGCACATCTCTCCTGATCATGGTAGGCGTAATTCTCGACACCTTGAGAATAGTTGAAGGGCACCTGCTCATGCGTCACTATGACGGTCTTATGAAGGACGGTCGTATAAAAGGACGCACAACAGGCAGTGCAGCATTCTAAAGTCAGTTCAGTAAGCTAATGATCTATATCAAGACAGCCGAAGAGATAATCAAGATGCGAGCAGCCTGCGATCTGGTTAGCCGTACACTTGGAGAAGTGGCGAAATGGGCAAAGCCCGGCGTCACCACCCGCAAACTTGACAACATAGCAAGGGAGTTTATCCTCGACAACGGGGGTAAACCCGCTTGCCTGGGTTATCATGGTTTCCCCGGGACATTGTGCATAGAGGTCAATGAGACAGTCGTGCATGGTTTCCCTTCCGGATATGAACTCCGGGAAGGGGATATTGTAGGGACCGATTGTGTTGTGGAGCTTGACGGATTTAACGGCGACAGCTGTTACACGTTCCCGATAGGGGAGATAGACGAGAAGACAGCACGGTTGCTGAAAGTGACAAAGGAATCCCTTTATATCGGGATTTCGGCGGCACAGGCAGGCAAGAGAGTCGGAGATATCTCAAATGCGGTCCAGACATATTGCGAACGCGCAGGCTATAGCGTAGTGCGAGAAATGTGTGGTCACGGCATTGGAAAAAGCATGCATGAAGACCCTGAAGTTCCGAATTTCGGCAGACGGGGTATCGGCCCGGTACTCAAGCCCGGGATGTGCATAGCGATAGAACCGATGATCAATCTCGGGAGTAAGAATGTGGTAATAGAGTCAAACGGGTGGGAATGCCGCACGCGAGACAGGAAGCCATCAGCACATTATGAGCACACAGTGCTTATCACTACTGAAGGACCGGAAATACTGACCACATTCGGCTATATAGAGTCGGCACTCGGACTTGAGATCAACCCGGCGCATGAATAACCAAAGCAAAAACTGAAAAGACATATGGCAAAACAAGCTGCAATCGAACAAGACGGAGTCATTCTCGAAGCATTGTCAAACGCGATGTTCAAGGTAGAGCTCACCAACGGACATGAGATCACCGCACACATCTCGGGCAAGATGAGGATGCACTATATCAAGATACTTCCCGGTGACAAGGTAAGGGTTGAAATGAGCCCTTATGATTTGTCGAAAGGTCGTATCGCTTTCAGATATAAATAAAAAAAGACACACCATAATGAAAGTAAGAGCATCAATCAAAAAGCGTACGGCCGACAGCAAGATCGTGCGCAGAAAAGGAAGATTATACGTAATCAACAAGAAGAATCCAAAATTTAAAACACGTCAAGGATAATTTTATTACCTTTGCAAAAAATTTGTAACAACAAACTATGGCAGTAAGAATAGTCGGCGTAGATTTGCCGCAAAATAAAAGAGGAGAGATTGCCTTGACGTATATCTACGGCATAGGCCGCAGCGCAGCCAACACCATCCTCAGCAAGGCAGGTGTTGACCGTGATATCAAGGTTCAGGACTGGACAGACGATCAGGCAGCCGCCGTTCGTGAAGTGATCCAGACAGAATATAAGGTAGAGGGCGATCTCCGTTCAGAGATCCAGCTCAATATCAAGCGTCTTATGGACATAGGGTGCTACAGAGGCATCCGTCACCGTATCGGGCTTCCGGTTCGCGGTCAGAGCACCAAGAACAATGCCCGCACACGTAAGGGACGTAAGAAAACAGTTGCTAACAAGAAGAAAGCTACTAAATAAAATTAAAGTATGGCAAAGAAGACAGTCGCAGCTAAAAAGAGGAATGTCAAGGTTGACGCCAACGGTCAGCTTCATGTGCATAGCTCTTTCAACAACATTATCGTTTGCCTTGCCAACAGCGAGGGCCAGGTTATATCCTGGAGCTCTGCAGGCAAAATGGGCTTCAGAGGCAGCAAGAAGAACACTCCTTATGCAGCTCAGATGGCAGCGCAGGATTGTGCCAAGGTTGCATATGACCTCGGCCTGCGCAAGGTGAAAGCCTATGTGAAGGGGCCGGGCAACGGCCGTGAGTCCGCGATCCGTACAGTGCACGGAGCGGGGATTGAAGTGACAGAGATAGTAGATGTCACACCGCTGCCCCACAACGGATGTCGTCCTCCTAAAAGAAGAAGAGTATAATAGGATAAAGCAGCCCCCACGCCCGTCTCTGAATGCGAATAGATT
This sequence comes from Muribaculaceae bacterium, assembly GCA_029052265.1. GTDB lineage: Bacteria > Bacteroidota > Bacteroidia > Bacteroidales > Muribaculaceae > Lepagella. Next base: position 4,357 of record JAIDJJ010000057.1, on the reverse strand, counting down.
GCCTCAGTATCTTTCTCTCGGCAGTCGCGGCTGCGCTAAGGAGACAGGGTCAAAGGTCCACTTTAATTAAACAATCAGAAAAAAATGGCAAGATATACAGGTCCAAAGACAAAAATCGCCCGCAAATTCGGCGAGGCAATTTACGGCGAGGATAAGGTTCTGGCAAAGAAGAACTATCCGCCGGGACAGCATGGCGCCAACCGTAGAAGAAAGACTTCGGAATATGGCACCCAGCTCAAAGAAAAACAAAAAGCAAAATACACATACGGCGTTCTGGAACGTCAGTTCCGCAACCTGTTCGAGAAAGCAGCACGTACGAAGGGCATTACCGGTGAGGTATTGCTTCAGCTTCTTGAGAGCCGTCTTGACAATGTTGTATACCGTCTTGGAATCGCACCTTCGCGTCCTGCGGCACGTCAGCTTGTGCTTCACAAGCACATCACAGTTAACGGCGATGTTGTCAACATACCTTCTTATCATGTAAAGCCCGGAGATATCGTGGCAGTGCGTGAGAAATCAAAATCACTCGAGGTTATCGCCGACTGTCTTGCCGGCTTCAACCACAGCAAATATCCCTGGATCGAATGGGATGAGAGCAAGAAGGGTGGTAAGTTCCTGCATGTTCCGCAGCGTGAAGATATTCCGGAGACTATCAAGGAACAGTTGATCGTTGAGTTGTATTCTAAATAATAAACAATAGAAACCCATGCCAATATTAGCATTTCAGAAACCCGACAAGGTCATCATGCTTGAGGCCGACAATTCGTTCGGCAAGTTCGAATTCAGGCCACTTGAACCGGGCTACGGCCAGACAATAGGCAACGCGTTGCGTAGAATTCTTCTTTCTTCGCTCGGCGGCTTTGCCATTTGTTCTATCCGTATCGACGGTGTCGCACATGAGCTTGACACCATTCCCGGGGTGAAGCAGGATGTCACCAATATCATCCTCAACCTTAAGCAGGTAAGATTCAAGCAACTGACCGAGGATCACGAAACTGAAAAGGGAGTGGTCAATGTGTCGGGCACGGATGTGCTTAAGGCAGGAGATCTGGGCAAAGTGCTCTCCGGATTCGAGGTGTTGAATCCCGATCTGGAAATCTGTCGACTTGATCCCTCGGCAAATTTCCAGATGGAATTTACCATCAATAAGGGTCGCGGTTGGGTTCCCGCCGACGAGAACCGTGAACTTCTCGGCGACGCCGATCCGAGTGTCATCGCCATCGACTCAATCTATACTCCGGTCAAGAATGTGAAATATTCGGTAGAGAACTATCGTGTGGAGCAGAAGACCGACTATGAGAAGCTGCTGATGGAAGTGACAACCGATGGCTCAATCCAGCCAAAGGATGCACTTAAAGAAGCGGCAAAGATTCTCATATATCACTTCATGTTGTTCAGCGATGAGAAAATCGCCTTGGAAGCGCCCAAAGAGAACGATGTCGATGAATTTGACGAGGAAGTTCTCCATATGCGTCAGCTTCTCAAAAGCAAACTCACCGATATGGATCTTTCAGTCCGTGCCCTCAACTGTCTTAAGAGCGCCGAGGTCGAGACCCTTGGAGAGCTCGTTGTGTTCAATAAGAATGATCTGCTCAAGTTCCGCAACTTCGGCAAGAAATCACTTACGGAACTTGACGAGTTGCTCGCCAACCTCAACCTCTCCTTTGGGATGGACATTTCAAAATATAAATTAGATAAAGACTAAACAACGATGAGACACAATAAAAAATTCAACCACCTCAGTCGTAAGAAAGGTCATCGCGAGGCTCTTCTCATGAACCTCACAATCTCTCTTATCATGCATAAGAGAATCTTTACGACTCTGGCAAAGGCAAAGGCATTGCGTGTATATGCCGAGCCGATCATCACAAGGTCTAAGACCGATGATATGACTAACCGTCGCCTTGTCTTCAGCCATTTGCAGAATAAAGAGGCAGTCAAGGAACTTTTCGGCGTGGTTGCTGAAAAGGTCGCTGAACGTCCCGGCGGTTATACCCGCATTCTGAAGACCGGTCACCGTCTTGGCGACAATGCCGAAATGGCAATGATCGAACTTGTAGACTTCAACGAAAATATGTTGGAGGCAGCAGGTGAGAAGAAAGCCAAGGCTACACGTCGCAGCCGCCGCAAGAAGAGTGCTCCTGCTGCAGAGGCTCCCGTAGCGGAAGCTCCCGTAGCTGAAGCACCCGCTGAAGAGGCTCAGAAGGCAGAATAATCTTAGCCATATATCATATTTGTACGAGAGCGGTAGTCGTGAGTGACACCGCTCTTGTTTTTTTCGATATTATTCGCTAATTTAGCGGAATGAATGGCTACCAAGGTCAGAGACGCGCGGCATATTGATTCTTAAGAAACTGTTTAAAATTTATTTTGTCTTGTCTTTGAGGTCTTTGTCATCATCTTTATGATATTTATTCAGTCATTATGGAACCCCATAACTCCATCATAAATATCAAAAATCTGCTCGACAAATCCTCTCAATTCCTTCGACAAATAAATTTAAACAGTTTCTAAGAGGTGCAGATAATTTGGGATGCGCTTGAAGTCATGAGCTGCATTGATAAGAATAAAATCTATGAATTTTCCACATACCATATATCTCAGCAGTTGGCTGGCAATTCTACTCACGGCGCTATATGCGTCGATGGTAATTGCTGCAGTGATTGTGGTGCTCAGGGAAAACCGTAATCCGATCAGGGCGTTATCGTGGGTCATAGCTCTTGTCTTCCTTCCCGGCATAGGATTGATATTTTATCTTTTTTTTGGAAGAAGCCTGCGGGGGGTGCATATGATTTCCCGTCACAACAAAAGGAAGATAATGCATCAGCATTCACCGAAAAAGGTAAACCTTAATGAGCTCCAGCTTCCTTCTGAACAGCGCAACATAATCAAGCTCGCGCACAATCTTTGTCATTCACCTTTTACATTGAATAACGAAGTAAAGATTTTTACCGATGGTATAAGTAAATTCGAGTCGTTGAAAAAGGATCTGATGAAGGCTGAAAAATCCATCCTTTTTCAATATTATATTTTTCTTGATGACAAGATCGGTAATGAAATAGCAGACATTCTCATAGAGAAAGCTTCACAGGGAGTTAATGTAAAAGTGATATATGACCATATAGGAAGCTTTTCTTCCAAGAATAAATTTTTCAAAAGGATGGAGATTGCCGGGGTAGAGACCCATCCATTTTTCAGGGTTAATTTCCCACATTTCGCCAACCGGCTCAACTGGCGAAACCACCGCAAGATAGTGGTGATTGACGGCAAGACCGGATATATAGGGGGAATGAATATAGCCGACCGGTATATTTACGGACTTCCCAATGGTGAAGTATGGCGCGACACACATTTCAGAGTGGAAGGGAGCATTGTGGAATCACTGATCTACTCGTTTGCCATAGATTGGAATTTTTTGAAGAAGGAACCTTATGTGCCCGATGTTAAGCCTGAAGAGACCGGAATAAGCAACCTGACGGGGATGCAGCTTGTCACAGGCGGACCGACAGAGAGATGGAATAATCTTTCAATGTGTTTTATAAGGGCAATCTCATCCGCGAGGAAAACCATCCTTATCCAGACCCCGTATTTCCTTCCGACAGATGCGTTGCTCAATGCTCTTCAGGCGGCAGCGCTTGCGAAAGTGGACGTACGGATAATGATGCCCGAGAATACAGACAGCAGGCTTCTTCATTATGCATCCTTTTCATATATATCACAGTGTCTCAAAGCCGGCATAAAGGTATATCTTTATGAGCCGGGCATGTTGCATGCGAAGGCAATGATAATAGATGACAGCTTTGTGACCACTGGTTCTACAAATTTCGACTTCAGGAGTTTTGAAAATAATTTTGAATGCAATCTTCTTATCTATGATGAGAAGATAAACCGGGTGATGCGGGATATATTTTTCGAGGATGTAAAAAAATGCAAAAAACTAAATCTTGAAAGTTGGAGGAAGCGGCCCGTATCCCAAAGATTTCTCGAGTCGTTGCTTCGGCTTGTATCCCCAATATTGTAATAAAAATGTTTTTAATAAAAAATACATTGGTTTCGCTCGAACTGATCGAGCGGTATTTTGTCTGTGATCTTGATTCATGTCTTGGACAGTGTTGTATCGACGGCGATGCGGGAGCTCCCTTGCTTCCGGAAGAAAAGGATGCGATAGACGCGCATCTTGAATCTATTCTTCCGTTGCTTAATCCGGCAGCGCGCAGGATAGTGGAAGAGGAGGGCAGTTCATACATTGATGAGGAAGGAGACCTTGTCACGCAGATAGTGGAAGGGAGGGATTGTGTCTTGACCACCTATGCAGAAGGTGGAAAATGTATTTGCGCTCTTGAGAAGGCATTCAGAG
>JAIDJJ010000569.1 GCA_029052265.1 Muribaculaceae bacterium | reverse complement strand
AAATAAAACGGTTGCAAAGATAATGATTTTAAATTAAGTTTTGGATAAATTGGGGTGATGAAAAAGCATAAGATACATTAAAATGTTAATTTATTGGTCAAATTTTCGTATTTATATATATAAAATTCCATAAATAATGTTTCTGTAGCGTAAAAAGCCGTTGAAGAATTTGAGCGGCGTGGATCTGAAACGGATATTCCGTATAAATCCTGTCAGCTGCTTGTATACAATTAATCAGTAATAGAAGTCGTTTAATTACGGAGGTCGATTTATTTTGGGTCTTTCGCTTTAAAAAAGACCACGTTCTCAGTTTTATGTCCTCCTTTGTATGGTTTATGACCTATCATCGGTTGCTTGGTTCGCGAAACTCCCTTTTCAGGATTCAAAACCGTCTTGGAAACAGACGAAATCTTGAAAAGAAAAAATTTAAAACGATTTCATTTTTTTAGAAAAAACTATATCAATGACAATTAAATTTTCAGAAATTGCATTTATTGCCGGTTGTGCGCTGCTGACGGTATCGTGTATACGAAACGAGCCGTTGAATGCAGAGTGCGATATAATATCAGTTTCTCTTCCCGGAGATGTGCTCAACAGGCAGCCATTGATCGAGAACAATAAGGTGACACTAATAGTGAAGAATGATGTGTCGCTGATGAGTCTTGCTCCCGAATTTGAATTGACTCCCGGCGCAACGATGGAACCGGCGAGCGGAACCGTAAGAAACTTTCTGTTGCCGCAGACCTATAGGGTGACATCGCAAGACGGAGAATGGAGCAAGGAATATACGGTGACGGTGGAGCGCAACAACACGATCAACCTCAATTACAGTTTTGAGAATGTGCGCGTTGCTTCTGCGCTTGGTGGAATGTGCAGTTATGATGTGTTTTATGAAGTAAGCCCTTCAGGTCAAGAGTCAATGGAATGGGCGAGTGCCAATCCTGCGTTCGCCCTGACCTTTCAGGCAAGCACCCCTAATACATTCCCTACCTATCAGGGGGAGAATGGAGTGTCGGGATATTGCGCGGTTCTTGTTACCCGCAGCACCGGCGACTGGGGGCAACGCCTTGGCAAGCCGCTTGCATCGGGAAATCTTTTCATCGGGAAATTTGACATGAGCGACGCAGTCAACCATCCATTGGAAGCTACACATTTCGGTACGCCGTTCAGTAATATCCCGACCCAGTTCAGCGGCTATTACAAATATACTCCCGGCGCAATCTATTGTGAACCGGATGCTGAGGGGAATCTGGTGGCTGCTCCCGGCAAGACAGACATGTTCAGTCTCTATGCCGTCTTATACGAATCTGTTCCCGGTCAGGAATGGCTTGACGGCACCAATGTGCTTGCAGCCGACAATCCATATATTATCTCTACGGCAGAGATTCCGGACCGTCATGCGTCGGAAGAATGGGTAGAGTTTTCAGTGCCATTTATATTCCGGGATGGGAAGAGTATAGATCCGGAAAAATTGAAAGCGGGAAACTATAGCATCGCGGTTGTGATGGGTTCAAGTCAGGACGGCGATCATTTTTGCGGAGCTGTCGGGAGCACCCTGCAGGTGGATGAAGTCTCTATTTCATGTGAATCAGAAGACTGAACAGTCATGATAATTTAAAATTGGATATGAATACAAACGTCAGAGTTTTAATTATAGTTGCGGTATTGTTGACACCAGGTTTTCATGAAGTGCAGGGAGCACGCGGGGAGACAGAGAACCGAGGATTTTTCAGAAGCCTTGAATATGAGGTAAATGCCGGGACTAATATAGGTGGCGCATCTCCATTGCCGCTTCCGGCTGAAATCAGGAAGATAAATTCCTACAGTCCGGAGCTGAACCTTCAGATAGGGGCGACTGTCAGGAAATGGTTGGATGCCGATGCGAAATGGGGTGCCGGTATCGGAGTCAGGTTTGAGACCAAAGGGATGAAGACCCAAGCCACGGTGAAGAATTATGGGATGGAGATAATCGACAACGGCAAGACGCTAAAGGGGCGATGGACCGGTAAGGTGCAGACCAAATATCATAGTCAGCAGCTTGTGGTTCCCCTGACTGCATTCTATAGGCTTGGCTCACGGGTGGTTTTGAACGCCGGCCCTTATCTTTCCTATGCATTCAGCAATGATTTTAACGGATATGTCTTTGACGGTTATCTACGGGAAGGGGATCCGACCGGCGACAAGATAAGTTTTTCAGGCGATTCGAAAGCGTCATATGATTTCGGGAGCGAACTCCGGAAATTCCAATGGGGAATGCAGGGAGGGGTCTCGGTGCGCGTTTACAAGCAATTGATGGTCAATGCCAACCTCGAATGGGGCTGCAACGATATTTTCAATTCATCATTTAAAACCATTTCATTCGATCTCTATCCGATTTATCTGAATCTGGGATTCGGCTACGTGTTCTGAAATTCAGATTTGAAAATAAACCGAAATTATGGCAAGGTGCAGCATTTGTTGCGCCTTGTTCTTTTTCCGGTTCATTCAGCTTTTCCCTGCAGACTTTAAAGGCTTTTCTTTGAGGCTTAGACGGTGGTTCCAAAAATATTTTGTAACTTTGCAGTCGAATATCAAAGACTTTATATGCAAGACATCCGCAACATCGCGATTATCGCGCATGTCGACCACGGCAAGACTACACTGGTCGACAAAATGCTTCTCGCCGGACATCTTTTCCGTGACAATCAATCAACCGGCGAACTGATTCTCGACAACAATGACCTCGAACGTGAAAGAGGTATCACAATTCTCTCCAAGAATGTATCTATCAATTATAAAGGGACCAAGATAAACATTATCGACACCCCCGGGCATGCTGACTTCGGCGGCGAAGTGGAACGCGTGCTTAACATGGCTGACGGATGTCTGCTGCTTGTGGATGCCTTTGAAGGACCTATGCCACAAACGCGTTTTGTGCTTCAGAAGGCAATCCAGATGGGTCTGAAACCGGTGGTTGTGGTTAACAAGGTAGACAAACCGAACTGTCGCCCAGACGAGGTGAACGAAATGGTTTTTGACCTGATGTTTAATCTCAACGCCACAGAAGACCAACTTGATTTCCCGACGATCTACGGTTCTGCCAAGCAGAACTGGATGTCGACAGATTGGCATAAGCCCGCAGAAGATATAACCGCCGTTCTTGACGCCATCATCGACTATATCCCCGCCCCTAAACAATTGGAGGGTGATCCCCAGATGCTCATCACCAGTCTTGATTACAGTAGCTATGTGGGTCGTATAGCCGTGGGTCGTGTGCACCGTGGCACGCTACGTGAGGGTATGGACATAGCCCTATGTAAAAAAGACGGGAGCGTGTCGAAGCAGCGCATCAAGGAGCTCCATACTTTTGAAGGGATGGGAAGAAAGAAGGTCGCAGAGGTGAGCAGCGGCGACATCTGTGCTATAGTGGGGCTTGATAATTTCGAGATCGGGGATACGATCTCGGATATTAACAATCCGGAGCCGTTGCCGCGCATTGCTATTGACGAGCCGACAATGTCCATGACTTTTACGATCAATGATTCCCCGTTTTTCGGAAAAGACGGAAAATTCGTGACATCCCGTCACATTGCTGACCGTCTTGAGAAAGAGCTTGACAGGAATCTTGCCCTCAGAGTGAAGAAAGGAGACAATGAAGACAAATGGTCGGTGTTCGGACGAGGTGTGCTTCATCTGTCGATCCTGATAGAGACAATGCGCCGTGAAGGATATGAGCTTCAGGTGGGTCAGCCTCAGGTGATCATAAAAGAGATAGACGGCAGGAAATGTGAGCCGGTAGAGGCATTGACCATCAATGTTCCTGAAGAATACAGCTCAAAAGTGATAGATATGGTGACCCGTCGTAAAGGTGACATCCTGTCGATGGAGACCCAGAACGACCGTATAAACATAGAGTTTGTCATACCTTCGCGCGGCATCATAGGATTGCGCAACAATGTGCTTACCGCCACAGCCGGAGAAGCTATCATGGCGCACCGTTTCCTTGAATATCAGCCTTGGAAGGGGGATATAGAGCGTCGTACAAACGGATCTCTCATAGCGATGGAGGCGGGCACAGCCTATGCCTATGCCATAGATAAGCTTCAAGACCGAGGCAAATTCTTTATCTTCCCGCAGGAAGATGTGTATGCAGGTCAGGTGGTCGGGGAGAATGCGAAAGATAACGACATAGTGGTGAATGTCACCAAGTCAAAGAAACTGACCAATATGCGAGCTTCCGGAGCCGACGACAAGGCAAGGATAGTTCCTCCCGTAGTATTCTCACTTGAAGAGGCATTGGAATATATCAAGGAGGATGAATATGTGGAGGTGACACCCAATCATCTTCGTATCCGCAAGATAATTCTTGATGAAAACGAAAGGAAGCGCGCCAACCGCAGCTAAACCTGCGACAGACGTGTCATAATCAAGGAAAATTGCAAAAGTGGATGTTTCACACGGATTGACTGGCAATATGACAATAAATATCCGAGGACAACTGATGGATTTCACAATACCCAAAGTTATGGGTATTGTGAACGTCACTCCTGACAGCTTTTACAGCGGCAGCCGCACGCAAACAGCGGAAGATATACGCCTTAGGGTGGAGAAGATGGTGGCTGACGGTGTCGATATACTTGACCTTGGGGGCTATTCCTCACGTCCCGGGGCGGATAATGTCGGTGCGGAAGAGGAATATGACCGTCTTGCCCGCGGGCTTGAGGTGATAAGGGGGTGTGCTCCCGATATTCCGGTGAGTATAGACACGTTCAGGGCGTCAGTGGCGAGGAGGTGTGTCGAAAACTGGAATGTGGATATCATCAACGATATCGGTGGCGGCACATTGGATCCGGATATCCAGGAGACGGTGGCTGAACTCGGATCGGTCTATGTCCTGATGCATATGCGTGGCACCCCGTCGACAATGCAGACCCTTACAGATTATGACGATGTCACGGCAGATGTCATTGCCGATCTTGCAAAGAAAGTTTACCATTTGCGTGGATTGGGAGTGAATGACATAATCATAGATCCCGGTTTTGGATTCGCAAAGACTGTGGCGCAAAATTTCAGACTTCTTGATGAACTTGGCGAGTTCTGCAAAATGGGAATGCCTGTACTTGCCGGAATATCGCGTAAGACAATGATATGGAAGACACTCGGAATCACTCCGGACGAGAGTCTTGAGGGCACTGTGGCACTCGATGCGTTTGCCCTTGACCGGGGGGCGGATATAATACGTGTGCATGATGTGCTTCCTGCCGTGCAGACAGTCAGGCTGTATTCGGAGATGCGGGGCGTCGGCGGCTAAGCCGGCATCTAAGAAACTGTTTAAAATTTATTTTGTCTTGTCATTGAGGTCTTTGTCATCATCTTTATGATATTTATTCAGTCATTATGGAACCCCATAACTCCATCATAAATATCAAAAATCTGCTCGACAAATCCTCTCAATTCCTTCGACAAATAAATTTAAACAGTTTCTAAGATTTTCAACAGACAAATCAAAAAAACAGATACTCCATGATAAGCTTCGGAATAAAAGATATAATAGATATCCTGCTCATAGCCCTGTTGCTCTTCTATGTCTACAGGATGATGAAAAACAGCGGCACGCTGAGTTTGTTTTATGGGGTGTTGATCTTTTTTGTGCTGTGGGTGCTTGCTTCTGAAATATTTGATATGCGCCTTACCGGTTCGATACTTGATAAATTCATGAGTATCGGACTGATAATATTGGTTATAATCTTTCAGGATCAGATAAAGCGTTTCCTTATAGAACTTGGTTCGAGGGGACGTCTCAGCTTCTTCAAGCGGCTTTTCCGGCACGACAAGACAAATGAGGAAGACCATTCCAGAATAATGGCAGTGGTGTATGCCTGTATGAGCATGAGCAAAAGCAAGACAGGGGCATTGATAGTTTTTCAGCGGAAGGTGCCGCTTGCCGACTATGAAAAGACGGGAGACATCATTGACGCGGATATAAACGTGCGTCTTATAGAAAACATATTTTTTAAAAATTCGCCGCTGCATGACGGCGCTATGATTGTGGCTGACCACAGGATCAAATCCGTGGGATGCATCCTGCCTGTGAGTCATGATATGAACATTCCGAAAAATCTTGGTCTCCGTCATCGCGCCGCTCTGGGCATGAGCCAGGTGACAGATGCGGTGTGCGTAATAGTCAGTGAAGAGACCGGAGGTATCTCTGTTGCAAAAGACGGGGCTATAAAGGTTCGGGTGAGTGTGCCTGACCTGGAACATATTTTATCGTCATCCCTGTCGGAGTGACGGAAATCATTGTAGAAGTTCGCCGATGCCGAGTCCGAGATTAAGAAGGATAGTGGAGGCGCTTTTGTGCGGCATCGCATAGGCGAGACCGATAGAGAAGGATCTGACTTTAATACCGAGTCCTGCAGAAAATCCGGAAAGGAAATTTCTCTGATAAGAACTCATGTCGGTTCGTGTCTTATAGTTGTAGGCGAGATCAATATAAAACTGTTGGCTCGGCATATATTGAGCGCAAAATATAAGGTGCCTGAAAAGGTTTGATCCGAAGCTTGATTTCAATTCAATGGCATCGTTTCCGGATTGTTGCGGATGGGAGTAATAGGGGAGATTCCATTTTGTCAGGTTGAATGCAGTGATGCCGAATGAAAAAGGGGATTCCCCGAGCCCTTTCATGAATCCTAATTGTATGTCGAATGGGAGTGGGTCGTGTTTTTCTTCAAAACGTTTAAGCTGTCCCCCCATGTTTTTAAGCACTAAAGAGAGAGAAAGGTCGTGGTCGTCATCATAATAATTTAGTCCGATATCAGAAGCGAGGGCGAAAGCCGAATAGCGTTCATAGCTGCTGTATACCAACTTGATATTGATTCCGCCTCTTAGCCTGTCGGTGAAGTCGTGGGAATAAGACCCCTCAAACACCATGTCGGACGGAGAAAAAGATCCGGCGGAAGACCCGTCGGGCTGATAGGCGGCAATGTCGCCGTAATTCAGGTATCTTATGCCGACCGCCCACGCAGCGGTAACTTAAACAAATCACCGATCCCACCAGCCCCGCCTAAAAGTCGTA
>JAIDJJ010000568.1:5484-7058 GCA_029052265.1 Muribaculaceae bacterium | reverse complement strand
TCCTGATTTTGTGCAGATTTTTCAGAATTACATCCTGATTTTGTGCAGATTTTTCAAATTTACATCATGATTTTGTGCAAAAATGAGATTATTTTATTAATTTTGAAAGTTTTAGTAAGACTGTTAGAATTATGAAAAGATTAATATATGATTCTTTGTTGAAGTGGAAAGAATCTCCGCTTAGAAAACCATTGATATTGCTTGGTGCACGTCAAGTGGGAAAAACATATATATTAAAGAAATTTGGAGCGGATGAATATTCCGGAGTTGTTTATGTCAATTGTCACAATAATCCGGTAGCGGAAAATTTATTTAAAGAAGACTTTGACATGCCGAGAATATTCTTGCAATTAGAGGCTTTGACAGGAGTAAAGCCGCTTGCAGGGGAAACATTGATTATTTTTGATGAGATTCAGGAAATCCGAAACGGCATCGCTTCTTTAAAATATTTTTGTGAGAATGCCCCAGAGTTTCATATAGCTGTCGCCGGATCTCTTTTAGGGATCTCTTTACGGGGAGAGGAATCATATCCTGTTGGTAAAGTTGACACTCTCCACATGTATCCTATGGGTTTTGAGGAATTTTTGATGGCGAAAGGAGAGAATATTCTTATTGATGCTATAAAGGAAGGACAATGGGATGTTGTCTTACCTTTTCATGACAAATTGACACAGATCTTACGGGAATATTATTATGTGGGTGGGATGCCTGAAGTTGTGAAGGCATACATGGATGATATCCAGTTGCAGGAAATCCGTGGTCTGCAACTTCAAATCCTGGATGCATATTATCGGGATATGGCAAAGCATACGGTATCTCAAGTTGAGAAAATCCGGTTGGTATGGAGATCGGTTCCCTCCCAGCTTGCCCGTGAGAATAAAAAATTTATTTTTGGTGCCGTGCGGAAAGGAGGTAGAGGAAGAGATTTTGAAGAGTCATTGCAGTGGCTTGTAGATTGTGGACTGATAATTAAGATCGACAGGGTGAAAGAGGGGCGTCCCCCATTGAAGTTTTATTCGGATATTTCGGAATTTAAAGTATATCTTCTTGATGTGGGATTGCTTGGAGCGGCTTTTGATACAGAGGCAATAGATGTGCTTACCGGAGATAATGCCTTCAAGGAATTTAAAGGAGCTTTTACCGAGAACTATGTAGCTCAGCAATTACAATTAAAACTGGATTCACCCTGTTACTATTATTCACAAGACATCCCTAATATGGAGATTGATTTTCTATATTCTTTAGGGAAGAGGATAATTGCGATCGAATCCAAGGCAGAGCAAAATGTAAGGAGCAAGTCGCTATATAAATTCACAGAGATAGAGAAAAATATAGGTGTGGATATAAAGTCATTGCGTTTTTCAATGCTTCCCTATATTAAGCAAGACTGGATGACCAACATACCGCTATATGGAATTTTTAATCAGTATTAAAATTAGAGGATAGGATGCCTCGTTAACTGGTATCCTATCCTCTTGGTTAGTTGGTCTTAATTGGCTTTCAGGATTCCTGATTGGATGTTTTTGTCGATGTCGCGGGTGTCGTGTTTGGTCTTTTTTCCGTAGTCTATCGAC
>JAIDJJ010000568.1:0-5474 GCA_029052265.1 Muribaculaceae bacterium | reverse complement strand
CTATCGACCATCCTATTTTTATATATGCGGAGAAAGAGGATAGATGGGAGGCGGAGGTTTCCGTGTATTTGTATATGCCGGTGTCAAGGCGGGTATGGTATTTTGAGCCGGTCTGGAAAAAGTTATTGACTCCCGCTCCCAGTTGCAATCCTTTTTTGCTCCAAGATACATGCAGTCCGTAAAGCCAAGGTGTTTTGGTGACTTTTAAATCGTATCCGGCAGTCTTATGCGGTGTTTCAAGGTTGGCATTAAGAGAGAAATCGCCGAAATAGTATGCCGCCTGAGCCGATCCTTTCCATGATGCCGCATAAACATGGGCATCATGAAAGTATTTATTGGCGAGATAACCTCCCGACATCTGAAGATTGAATCTTGAGGATGGATTCCAGGAGGCGGAAAGATTGATGTCATACTGATTCCATTTCCCGTCAGGTAAATAGGATTCTACAAGCATGTTGTCTTCTATATAGTAGTGGCTGACGGGGAGTCGCCAGGAATGCCACATAATTCCGGAAAGCTGGAGATTGAACTTTCCTATCCCTATTCCGTATACTCCCATAAAGTTTGCAATCCCGGTTTGTTTCAGATCGGGATTCCCTTTGCGCTTCTGGATGAGATCAACCTGTTGCACAGCTTCCGTCATCAATCCCAATTGGGGAAATGAATTGCCGACAAGAGCCACGAGCTGCACGCGCTGGTTTCGCGTAGGCTGAAAGATGACCACGCCTTGCAGTCTCGGTGAATAATATTGTTTCAGATTATGTTTGTGGAGTCTATAAAACTGCATGGACAGTCCGGGTGCGACCTGCAGGGATATCTTCTTTCCTATCGGGTGAGAATATTGGCAGAAGAACAAGGTCTCGGACGACCATAAATGCTGCCGGGAATTATGGACTCCGTAATAGCTGGCGGAAGTTATGTTATAAAATTCATTACCCTTGAAAATAAGACTATTGCCGTGTGCAAACGTTTTGACAAATGTGGCAGCGGCATTGAAATTATAATAGTCTTCCACTGTTGAAGAGTTGAAATCGTCAGTGTCTTCCATATAGGAATAGGCGTAATCATTTCTATTGGCTGTGGCTGAGGCTGAAACCTCAAGGAAGCTCTCATCGGGAAGGTTGAAACTCCCGCTCAACCCGAGGCTATATTTGAAACTTTCGGAAGAAGACAGCCTTTTAGATTCGATATCGTTTTTCTCGAACTGACTGCCGATGTAATGGATTGAGGAGAATTGATTGTCATGAGGTTGGGCATTACGTATGAAATTGAAAGTGGCACGCAGGGTGCGCCGGTCGTTTTTGTTTCTGATACGGAACTGGGCGTACTGAGAATCTGTCTTCCTATCAGAAGATGATGATAAGAGGCGAGTGATCATGTTGTGCGGAAATATGATTTCCTCATTTCTGTAAGAAGACTCGTTGTTGAAACCGGAAAATTCATAACCGCCGAAAAGAGTGTATTGTGTGTTGCCCCTATAATATTTTGAAGAAAGATTATAGTCTCCATGGGTATACCCCATGCGTTGCAAAGCATCCAAAGCCACATAACCTCCGGAATCCCGTTTCCGCATCACAAAATTTATAACCACATTATTGCCTGCATATTTACCTGTGGGTGATTCAAGATATTCCACCTTCAATACATCGGAGGGGCGGAGCTGTTTCACTTCCCTGTATTCCGCAGGATTTCCGTCTATAAATAGAGCCACCTGACTTCCCAATGCAGAGATGTCATTATTTTCAATATTCACTTTCACTCCGGGGATCATAAGATTGCGGATGAGGTCATATCCGCCGGAGGAATGCTTTGTCTGATATGCATCGGGACGGATGACCATTCCATCCTTGGTCCTCACTATATTGTCGGCTTTCACGATTATTTCAGTCAGTTCGGTGACATGGTTTTCAGGAATAGTATCAGCCATTGCAGAAGGCATGGTGTTAAGATGGAGCATAGTAATGAACACAGCTGTCAGATATCTTTTAGTATTCATGATGTTTGAATAAATTATAGATTAAACAACTTCGGGTTATGCCGGGATATCTCCACGGCGGGATGGTGCAAAATTATTGGCGTGTATCTTATTTTTGCCTTATGTTGTCTTATTTTTTCTTATTTTTCAAGACCGTGTTTGTGCAACAGACGGTTATTGTGTAATTTTGGATATGAAAAGATTTAAAACGGTCACCATATTGATTCTTACTGCTGTCGCTATATTTTTTGCGGCAAACATATATTTCCTTTCCGGGATGTATGGCTCAATAAAGGGGCATTATATAACCATGGCTAAGGAATGTCTCGCGCAGGCTGATATTATAGAGATTGTTTCAAGATTGAGGAATGCTGAGCCGGAAGAGAATCCGGATATGTCGACTTCCGTTGATATCGACCTGTCGAGACGAATGACAGAATCGGGACGGGGTATTCCAGCCTATGATCGGTTAAGCAAACCGTTGGCAGATTCCATCTCGGGAGAAAAGTTGTTGGGTCTTTTTCAATCGTTCAACGTGTCTCTTGCCCATGGCATACATGAAAACGCCGACCGCTATGGAGGGGATAGCAATCTTAAAGTTTTGGATTCCCTATTTATGCAAGAACTCAACCGCACCGGGCTTTACCCGAAAAAGGTGATTGTGATTCCGGCAGATTCCGTATCTCCCAAAGAGACCAAAGGGATGTGGGAAATAGAATATTCGCTCATGAAAAATTCTCCGGTGATCTATAAGGGATATATGTCGCCTCCACTCAGCGATATGCTTCATCAGACAGTAGGGGTGGTGATAACCACCGCCCTTGTGATAATTGCGTTGGTATACGGATTTTATTATCTTATCAAGACTGTGGTGAGGATGCGTACAATAGAGGAGATGAAAGATGATTTTGTCAACAATATGACTCATGAACTCAAGACCCCGATAGCTGTGGCTTATTCAGCAAACGACACCCTTTTGAACTATGGGGAAAATAAGGATCCTGAAAAAAGAAAGAGATATCTTGAGATAGCACTTGCACAGCTTACTCATCTCAGCGAACTTGTGGAAACCATTCTTTCTATGAGTATGGAGAGACGCAAGACACTTGTTCTTTCAAAAGAAAAAATACGGATCAAGCCGTTTTTATCAGAAATCGTTACTGCGCATACACTCAATGCCATAAAAAAGATTGAGATAAATATGGTTGTGGAACCGGATGATCTTGAAATAGAAACTGATCCCACACATTTTGCAAATGTGGTAAACAATCTGATAGATAATGCGATAAAGTATTCAGGAGAAAGCGTTGATATTGAAATATCTGCCAACCAAGACGGTATTTCTGTTTCAGATAATGGAAACGGGATACCTGCCAGATCTCTGCCGTATATATTCAATAAATTTTACAGAGTGCCTACAGGAAACCGTCAGGATGTAAGGGGGTATGGTATAGGACTTTATTATGTGAAGAATATTATCATGAAAATGGGCTGGGATATTAAAGCGGAGTCTGAAGCCGGAAAAGGATCAATATTTACAATCAGATTTTTGAGAAATGAAAGATAGGATTTTGCTTGTAGAGGACGAGGAGACTTTGTCGATGATTATTTCCGATACGCTTGTAGAGGAAGGATTCGATGTGGTGGTGAAAAGTAACGGAGTGGAGGGGATAAATCATTACCGCAGTTCGGGGGCGGATCTGGTGATCGCGGATGTGATGATGCCTCTGATGGATGGGTTTGAGATGGCAAGGAAGATACGTGCTTTGGATCCGGATGTACCTGTGGTGTTTCTTACCGCCCGGTCGTCAATAGATGATATGGAGGAGGGTTTCGATATCGGTTGCAACGACTATATAAAGAAACCGTTTAAAATGCGGGAACTGATAATCAGGGTTCAGGCTCTGTTGAAGAGGCGAAGTAAAGGAAAAGCCGTAACTGTCGGTCTAAAGGAGGTGGGGAGATATGTTTTTGACACAAATGCCAACCGGCTGACACTTGGCGATATTGTGATATGTCTGACCAATATAGAGTCGATCATACTTTCTTATCTGTCGGCTCATGAAGGGGAGACGGTTGAATCGGGCACATTGATGAAGCTTGTGTGGAAACATGATGATTATTACAACCGGAACTCTCTTCATGGATTTATCCACAAACTAAGAAATCATCTGCGTCATGATCCATCCGTAAGCATCATTAATCTCAGGGGGATAGGGTATAGGATGCTTGTGGCAAGGGACGAGAGAGTGGATACTTGAGAAATTGATGACTGATAAAGAGTAACGGGGATGGGGTCTAAAAAACAACAGCTTGTGGAGCTTTGAGACTCTACAAGCTGTTGCATAATGGATGGTTAAATTTATTCGGAGATAGCTTTTAGCTGGCGTGCGGCTTCCATACACATACGTGAGTTGTGGTAGGGACATTTCCAGAAGCCGGCTTTATCGTCACGACGGTTGACTGATCCGTCAGGGAGCCGGCTCCAGTGCCATTCTCCGTTAATGTGGTCAACGATATTGTTTTTGGTATATTCCCAGCAGTCCCAGGCTTTGTCAAGAAATTCCGGGAGATTATGGAACCGTGCAAGATAAAGGAGTCCGACAATGTTTTCCGCCTGTACCCACCAATGACGTTCCTCATCCTTGCTTCCTGAGCCATGTAGTTCGTAGATCATTGAACCGTCGGGCTGCATACCTTCAAGTGCAGAAAGAGCGAGAAAGCGGGTGGTGTCTAAAGTCTCCGCTGTGAGCAGCGGGTCACCGATCACCTGCGCAGCCTCAAGCATAAGCCATGACGCCTCTATGTCGTGTCCGTAAGATGTATCGTTGTCCACGCGTTGCATGTCATCGTCAAAGAACAGCCCCATGTGTCCTGTCTTGGGATTCACGATCGTGTCATTGAATAGCCTCAGCAGTGAGGATGTTGCCTCAAGGCATTCTTCACTCCTCCAGACACGCAGCAGATTTGTATACGCTTCCAGAATATGGAGATGAGTGTTCATTGTCTTAGAGGAATTGAGATCCTTGTCGCTTAGACGCATGTCTCCGATCGGTTGCCAGTCGCGGGTCATTGCCTCGAAATATCCACCCTTGACGCGGTCGCGGCTATATTTTTCAATCACCTCGAAAAGCCGGATAGCGTGATCGAGCGCACTTTTATCGTTGGTGAGCATGTAATACTCACTCAAGGCATAGATAGAAAACGCTATGGCATAGAATTGCTTTTTTGTGTCGCAGGGGGAGTCGTCAGGGTTTATCGACCAATAGCATCCTCCGTATTCCGGGTCGATAAAATGGTCTACAAAATATCTGTATTGACGCGTGGCTACTCCGGCATAATCGTCCGACCCGGTGAAGCGTGCCGCCGCGGAGAATGTCCATAAAATCCGGGCATTGAGGATAGTGCCTCTGGGTTCTTCCGGATGAATCTTCTCATCGGCATCTTTCCTGCCATAAAAACCCCCTTCCGGATCCTGAAGTTTCAACCAATATGGAAG
>JAIDJJ010000567.1 GCA_029052265.1 Muribaculaceae bacterium | reverse complement strand
GGCGATAAGTCCGGCTTTAGATGCGGCATAGTTAGCCTGACCTGCATTTCCATGAACACCTACAACCGCCGCCATGTTGATGATAGAGCCAGAACGCTGACGCATCATGATAGGAAGAGCTGCATGTATGAAATTGAATGCAGACTTGAGGTTAACTGCGATAACCGCATCCCACTGAGCCTCAGTCATACGCATCATAAGACCGTCTTTGGTGATACCGGCATTGTTGACAAGGATGTCTATGCTGCCGAAATCCTCTTTCACCTGATTGACCACCTTCTCTGTCTCGGCATAATCTGCCGCATTTGAAGCGTATGCCTTGCATTCCACGCCATAAGCCTTGATCTCTTCTTCGGTTTTCTTTCCGTTTTCATCGATCACGAGGTCTGTAAATGCGATGTTCGCGCCTTCCTGCGCAAATTTGATGGCAATAGCCTTGCCTATACCTCTCGCCGCTCCTGTGATGAGGGCGGTTTTTCCTTCAAGCAATTTCATTGTTATTGTGTTTTTAGATTTGATACGTAGAAATTTCTATATGAGGAGAGAGGGGATAAGGATTCCGCCGGAAAATCCGTCAGAACTTTACGATAAAGCAGCCGCATGAGTAGCCGCCTCCGAACACCATCAGCGCAGCTTTGTCACCCTTCTTGAACTTGTCGAGATTCTGCGTGAGCACCAGGGCTGCAGAAGCGGAACCCGTATTGCCCAGTGTCTCGATATTGTTGAGGAAATCATCAAGAGGCTTGTCGAGCTGATGAGCCACCTGAGCCACTATCCGACGGTTTGCCTGATGACAGATGAGCTTGTTGAGATCCTCTATCTTGAGTCCGGTGTGTTTAAGCGAATTTTTCAAGGCGTATATCATATACTTGCAGGCATGCACAAACACATCTCTGCCATCCGGCATCATGATACCTTCCTCCTTGGGACGAAGCTTGACACCTTCCGGACCTTTTCCGACATTGCCGAGACCTTCTGTAAAAATATCAAGGATTTCAATATCGGTATCCGCCTCCTTGTCTTTGCTCAAGAAAAAGGCAACGGCGGCATCTCCCCAGAGGTGACCGGCTTTCGGATCACGTTCATTGCTGTAGTAAGTATTATGCTCAGTACAGATAAGCAGTGCTTTTTTTGCTTTTCCTGAAGCAAAATACCCCTCTATGACTTCAAGACCATTGATAAAAGAGGAACAAGCCGCAGACACATACACTGCCTTCGCGCCGGAAATATTATAATGTTGCTGCGCTATATGCGCCGGGGTTGCGACCGTGTCATATATGGCATAGCATGCCGCAACTATGAGATCGACATCTTTTATGTCGTAGGGAAGATTCTTTACAGCATCGTCTATAGCCGCGATTGCCATTGAATCAGACCCTTCGCCCGGACCCGCTTTCGAGCGGCTTGTAATGCCGGTGCGCTGGAGAATCCACCCGGGCTCAAGTCCGTTGAGATTCTCGAAATAATCGTTGGTTATTCTTTCTGCGGGCACATATTTGCCCATGGAATTGATATACATATCTTGAATTTATCTTTTTCTATTTATAGATCGGGATTATATTCAATAGTTAGCAAGATTCTCACAGAACCACCAGCCCAGTTCCGGCTCTTCTATCTTCGGTGTATCCCGTTAAGAATAAGGTCGGAGACATACCGCTTCAACATAACTTTGTCTATACCCTCGTCAGAGAGGTTGTCTCTGATATATGGCACATCCAGTCCATGGATCGCCTGCGTGATGATGACAGACATATGATTAAGATTCGGAATGTCAAACACTCCCTGTTCCACACCCTCCTGAAGTATGTCGCGGAGCATTGCCGTCTCCTTTCGAGTGATGATTTTTCTTGCCCGGTCCACTTTCCTTACATCCCGGAAAAAACCTGCCCGCAAGGATCCGTTGCGTGAAACAATCTCTTTCATTGTCTCAAACCTGCAGTCAACATATTCCATCAGTTTCTCTTCCGGCGACGACTGCCTCGCGACTATGTGGCGCAGACGGCTGAGCAACTGATCTGTCTCGCTCTCTATGACGGCATTGAATATGTCGCGTTTACTCTTGAAATAGGTATAGATGGTGCGCCTCCCCTTGTCGGAAGCGGAGGCTATATCGTTCATAGTGGTGTTTTCGACTCCCTTGCGGGCAAACAGCTGACGCGCCACCTCTATAAACTTGTCTCTGGTTTTCATCACCATAATTCCGGGAGTTTAAGAGTTAGACTTGCTCTTTATAATTAAAAAATGTCTTTCAGGAACAGCAACCTGATTGCACACTTTTTAAATTATTGAGCAAATTTACTATTTTTTTTTGACTTCAGAGCGATTTTTCGCAACATTTTTCTTTCTCGCTTTTATCCCTTATATTAATCCTGACGACCTTCTCCTTAAATTATTACATGTCGCACAACAACTTATATATTCTTTCACCTTTTTTAACAAATTTATCTCCCCAAAAATTTTGTCAGTATCAAAAATAGCAGTAATTTTGCACTCGAAATCACACCGCGGGGTGGAGCAGTGGTAGCTCGTTGGGCTCATAACCCAAAGGTCGTAGGTTCGAGTCCTGCCCCCGCCACCAACAAAGC
>JAIDJJ010000566.1 GCA_029052265.1 Muribaculaceae bacterium | reverse complement strand
GTTCCAAACACTTGTTCTAAAGCCGATTGTGAATATGTTTGCACTTAGGGTAAAATTGTTTTTATAAATCACTAATTTTCATTTAAGAATTAACCAAATCTTAATAATTCCAAAATATTTTTGAAACATTAAGTCATGATCTTTGCAAAAGCAACGACTTAATTGATAATGACATATGAAATTCATCAAAAGAGCGGTTTTATTATCATCGGCAATGATGACAGTTTCCGGCGTTTTTTCTCAGGAGCAATCCCAAGACAGCAGAAAATCAGAATACATTCCGGAAATACACGGCACAATAAGAGCCAAATATGAATATGAACCCGGCATTGACAAAGGCAGGTTTGAAATACGCAATGCCAGAATAAGCGTGGAAGGTAAAGCGATTCCAATTGTCAGATATAAAGCCGAGATTGACTTGTCAGACGAGGGTGCAATTAAAATGCTTGACGCTTATATACGTCTGCAGCCAAACAACAGATGGAAATTTACTTTCGGACAAATGAGAGTGCCGTTTACTATTGACGCACACCGTTCCCCTTATCTTCAATATTTCGCCAACCGCTCATTTATCGCAAAACAGGCGGGTAATGTTCGGGACGTAGGAGCCGCTTTCGCATGGACTTTTGGAAACAAATTCCCTGTTACTCTCGAAGGTGGCATTTTCAACGGATCAGGACTTACTGACCAGAAAGACTTCTGGACGAATAATTATAATTTCTCATTTAAAGCGCAGACCATAATTGCCCGACAATTCAATGTCTCGCTAAGTTGTCAGAAAGCTAATGTCGGTTCCACCGATATCATGATATATGACGCCGGGGCATATTGGGAAAATTCCCACTGGCATATAGAAGCCGAATATTTACGCAAACTATATGCCCACGGCGCATTCAAGCCGGTAAATGCAATTGACGCTTTTGCAGCATACAAACTTCCTGTAAAGAACGGTCTTGCCTCCATTTCTTTCCTCGGACGTTATGACTATATGTCTGACCACAACCGTGGAGGGGTGGATAATTTGGGAAATCTGAAAACCGATGACCCTTCCCGACATCGGCTGACCGGGGGAATCACCTTAGGCATGATGGGACGGAAATCTCTACAAGCAGACATACGACTTAACTTCGAACAATATTTTTACAGGAAAGATGTTGTTCCAGCCATTTCTGAACGAAACAAGATTATTGCGGAATTTGTAGTCCATTTCTAAGAAAGCTGTTTAGAGCATGTTTCTTAAAAACGCGTTCCTTAAAATTTCGAGTCTGTGGACTTGAATTTTTAAGGAACACGCTCTTAATACAATAATAACTTTTTAATATTTAAAAAACTTAGAAACTGTTTAAATTTATTTGTCGAAGGAATTGAGAGGATTTGTCGAGCAGATTTTTGATATTTATGATGGA
>JAIDJJ010000565.1 GCA_029052265.1 Muribaculaceae bacterium | reverse complement strand
GGGATACATTCTTTATATGGCCGGAAACATATCCCGGCTGCTTCACGATTATAAGTTTGTAGATTTTTTAACAGCTGCTGAATGAATAATAAAAAAAATATAGGACTTGTGGCATTGACCTTGTTGGTCGCGCTTGGAGTGATCGGCGGGGTCTTTATCGGAAAATATATCACCCGTCGCACTCTTTCTCAGGAAGAGGAGAAACTACGTACTGTTCTTCGTCTTATAGAATCGGAATATGTCGATATTGTGGACGTGGACTCACTCATAGAGGTTACTATGCCGCAGTTGCTTAATTCGCTTGATCCCCATTCTGCATATATCCCCGCTTCGGATCTTACGGCTGTAAATGACGATCTTAACGGGTCGTTCAGTGGAGTGGGCGTATCATTCCAGATTGTCAACGACACGGTCAATGTGATAGAAGTGATCCCGGGCGGTCCTGCGGAGAAAGTGGGTATTCTTGCCGGCGACAGAATCATAAAAGCGGACAGCATAATCCTCACCGGTCCGGATATCAATCAGGAGGACGTGTTCAAAAACCTCCGTGGAGAGAAGGGGTCGAAAGTAATATTGGAAATTATGCGGTCGTCTTCAGCCCAGCCCTTGACATTCGATGTCATACGCGGAGATATCCCGGTCAATTCGGTAGACTGTTCATATATGGTAGATGAAGAGGTAGGTTATCTGAGAGTGACAAAATTTGCCAGAAACACATATATGGAATTTTTTAACGCTCTCAACGACCTGAAAGCGGAAGGTGCGAAAAAATTTATCATAGACTTGCGTGGAAACACCGGGGGCTTCATGGATCAGGCTATCTATATGGCAAACGAGTTTCTTCCTGCCGGGAAAATGATAGTATATACAAAAGGACGTCGTCCTGAGAATGAGACAATGGCTATCAGCGATGGCAGAGGCAATTTCAAAGAAGAGGAGATAACAGTCCTTACCAACGAAGGTTCGGCATCCGCTTCGGAAATTTTTGCGGGAGCCATACAGGACAATGACAGAGGTCTGGTGATCGGGCGTCGTTCTTTTGGCAAGGGGCTGGTGCAGAATCAGACGGAGTTGCCCGACAGTTCTGCGATAAGGCTCACGGTTGCCCGTTATTATACTCCGTCAGGCCGTTCGATACAGAAAGAATACATCCGTGGCGACCATAGTAAATATGATCTTGATATTGTCGACAGGTTCTCACATGGAGAATTTTATAATGTTGACAGTATAAAGCTTGACAAAAGCAAGATTTTTACTACATCCAACGGCAGGACTGTTTATGGCGGAGGTGGAATAATGCCGGATATATTTGTGCCGGAAGACACCATTGGTTATACTTCATATTATATAAGTGTGGTCAACAAGGGTTTGATACAGAAATTCGCCTTTTCTGTGGCAGATAAATATAGGGCAATGCTTGACGATGTGAAGACTCTTGACCGTCTGCTCAAGATTTTGCCTCGTGACAATACATTGCTTGACAATTTTGTAAGTTTTGCGGTAAAAAATGGAGTGCCTGCAAGATGGTACTATATAAATAAATCGAGAGAACTTCTACTTAATCAGATAAAGGCTATGATCGCTCGCGACGTGCTTGGTTATCCGGCGTTTATTGAGATGCTCAATAGAAATGATTCGGCGGTTAAGGAGGCATACGAGGCGTTGTGTACAGGTAAGTCGCCGGTAGTCATAAAGCCCGAAGAGAATGAAAAACACAAAGAATATGGACAAGAATGAAATTAGAAGGAAAGTAAAGTCCCTCAGGGTTATGCTTTCGGACATGGAGAAACGTGCCGCTGCGGAAGAAGTGTTCGCGAGGCTTGAAAAAACTGCGGCGTTTATAATGTCTGACAAGATATTGATGTATCATTCATTACCCGATGAACTGAGCACACATGCTTTTCTTGACAAATGGTCAGACCGGAAGCATTTTTATCTTCCCAGGGTAAACGGGGTCAACCTTGAGATCCTTCCCTATGATCAGTCGCGTCTTGAGCTTGGGAGTTTCCACATAGAAGAGCCTGTCGGTGAAGATGTGGTAGAGCCTTCCGAAATAGAAATGATCGTGGTTCCTGCTGTTGCATACGACAGAAAAGGTAACCGTCTCGGGAGGGGGAAAGGCTTTTATGACCGCCTGCTAAAGACCACTAAAGCAGCAAAGATCGGAGTGGGATATGAATTTCAGCTTGTGGATGAAGTCCCGGTCGAACCTCATGACCAAGGGGTGGATATAGTCATAACACAAAATTCAACGATAATAATCAATAATGGCTCTTTATAACAGAGAATCCAGATTATCGGAAGCAATAATGTCTCATCCGAGTCTGATACCGGTTGTCAATCGACTGGGTATCAGACTTGGTGTGGGAGATGGAAATATCGGAGAAGTATGCTCGGGATGTGGCATTGACTCCGATTTTTTTCTTTCTGTAATCAACACATTTCTTGACGAGGAATATTTCCCTGCAAATGCTTCAGGCACTTTTTCCATTGCGAAGACTGTTGACTATCTGAGAAAAACAAACAATTTCTATCTCATGGTTCAGCTTCCTAATATCGACCGTCATTTCGCTTCTCTTATAGAAAGAAGCGGAGTGGACAATAATATAGAGTTGCTAAGGAAATTCTATCAGGATATGCGCAGTCAACTTACGGAGTGCCTCAGGCACGATGAGGAGGTTCTTTTCCCGGCATTGGTGGATGGAGTTTCCGGAAAAATAGAGTTTACCTCCGGATATTACGAGGTTGAAGAAAAACTGCATGATCTGTTGTATTTCTTTGTGGAGCATCTTACCGGAAAATATGATCTGAATCTTTGCACAGCTGTGGTGACGGCAGTCTTTTCATTGGAAAAAGACATATGCCAGAACAACAGGATCCGCAACAGAATATTGCTGCCCATAATAGAAAGTCTGCAAACCTCTTAATCCAAATTAGATAATGAGCGAAAAGAGATGCATATCTATTATCGGACTTTCTCCGTTGAAATCATGGGGCATGAGGGCATTGTTGCGTGAATCATGGAGAGAGAAAGTGGAAAGCTTTTCCACTTTTAAGGAATTCTTTCCTTATGCCGAGAAAATGCATGCATTTATTGTTTCGGCAGATGTCTATGCGTGTAATATCGATTTTTTCCTACCTAAACGTCAGAAAACCCTGATGGTGTCTAAAACTGCAGACTACAAAGGCGAAGTCGCAGGGCTAAATATAGTTTCCGATCATTGGGATCTTCCTGAGATCAAGGAAAAGGTCGACCAGTTTCTTTCCGGCATAGATTATATTCCGGAATCGAAAGGTGAGCTTTCCAGCCGAGAGACAGAAGTGTTGCGGTTGATTGCGTCAGGAAAGATCAATAAAGAAATAGCCGATGCACTCTGTATTTCAGTAAACACTGTCATTACACATAGGAAAAATCTTTCTTCCAAACTCGGTATAAAGTCGGCTTCCGGATTGTCGCTATATGCCATGATGAATGGAATTATATAAATGGCTATCAAAAATTAGATACGAGATTTAAACAATGTTTTCTCTTCACGGGAAACATGTATTTGTTCTCAATGGTTATTTTCTAATTTTTATCCATTTGTTTGCGTAAAATTCCTTCATTTAAATTAGCCTGTCTCTTCATAAGACTGTGCGATTAGACATTTTATCGTTTTAAACAGCTATTTATAAATAAATATTTTTAACTAATTAACACAACAACTTATGGTAAGAAAAGTCTTAAGCATCGCAATGTGTCTGATCGGAGCCTTGTGCGCCACAGCACAGATGCCACAGTTGACTCCGCTTCCTGTCAATCCCAAAGTAAAGCACGGAGTCTTGCCAAACGGCATGAGCTATTATATCATGCACAATGAAATGCCGAAGGAGAGAGCGAACTTCTATATTGCGCAGAAAGTAGGATCCACTCTTGAAGATCAAGACCAGCTCGGGCTTGCCCATTTCCTCGAACATATGGCATTCAACGGGACCTCCCACTATCCCGGTAAGAACATGCTCAACTATCTTCAGGGTAAGGGTATACGTTTCGGTGCAGACATCAATGCCTACACAAGCTTTGATGAAACTGTCTACAACATCAACAATGTCCCTACAACCGACAAACCTCTCATGGACAGTGTTCTCCTCGTGCTCCACGACTGGAGCGGAGAGATACTTCTCGAAGAAGCGGAGATCGAAGCAGAGCGAGGAGTGATTCAGGAAGAGTGGCGTCAGCGCAACGATGCATCCACAAGAATGTGGACGGCTATCCTTCCCAAGATCTATAAGGAATATCAATATCAGCAGATGCCGATCGGAAAGATGGAGGTCGTGATGAATTTCAAACCTGAAACCCTCCATGCCTACTATAAGAAATGGTATCGTCCCGACCAGCAGGGCATTGTGATTGTCGGTGATTTCGATGCTGACGAAATGGAAAAGAAGGTGATAGATCTGTTCTCGACCATCCCTATGCCGGAAAACGCGGCTGAACGCACATATCCGGTTGTGAGCGACAATCAGGATCCTATTTATGCGGCTTTTAAGGATTCCGAATTGGGACGTCCGCGCACAACTATCTCTTTTAAATCTGATAAGGTGCCGTTTGAGATGCGCAACACTGTCGAAATGTATCTTCAGGATGCTATTTTCAAATCAGTGATTTCCTCCCTCTTCAGTAACCGTCTCAGTGAACTCGCTCAGCAGCCGTCTGCAACTTATGCTGCAGCCGGGGTCTATTTTGGCGATTTCTATGTTTCCAAGACCAAGGAGGCGTTCAATGTGGTTGTGCTTCCCAAGAAAGGCACTCAGGCTGCAGTGGCTGAAGTGATGGGTATCGTCACCCAGGCTTGCAAGACAGGTTTCAGTGAAACTGAATACGACCGTGTAAAGGCTGATATGCTTTCTACGTTGGAAAAGGCATACAACGAACGTGAAAAAACCAACAATGATGCCTTTGGCAACGAGCTTAATCGTCTCTTTATTGACAATACCCCCGCGCCGGGCATTGAAAAGGAACTTGAATTGGCGAAGCAGGTGCTCCCCGCAATTCCGATACAGGCTATCAACCAGATGGTGGCTGGGCTCCTCACTCCCAATAATATGGTTGTTG
>JAIDJJ010000564.1 GCA_029052265.1 Muribaculaceae bacterium | reverse complement strand
GCCTCTTGTCGGATTCGAACCAACGACCCCGAGATTACAAATCACGTGCTCTGGCCAACTGAGCTAAAGAGGCATCTGATTTCGTTTTGATCACTCTCTGTCCGAAATCCGAGTGCAAAGTTACTGCTTTTTTCTCACACTCCAAATTTTTTCGCAACTTTTTTTCAATATTTTTTATCCCAATCTGTAAAGTTTAAGAAAAACATCCTTATTATCTGATGGTTATATATTAATTTTAAAGGGAAGATTTTTTATTCAAATCTTCCCTCTGTATCTAAAAAATCGATATAAATCGCCTTCGTTTACACAATACGGACTATACGACGACAATATCTGATCATTCCACAGTCACCGATTTTGCAAGATTTCGCGGCATATCCACGTTCTTCCCCTTGTTGATCGCTATGTAATAGCTGAGCAACTGCAACGGGATACTCGTGACAATTGGGCTAAGAGCCTCCGGCACCTCCGGCACTTCCAGCACATGGTCGGCGATATTACGTATCGTCGTGTCGCCTTCTGTGACTATTGCTATTATAGAGCCGCTACGCGCTTTCACCTGTTGAACGTTGTTGACGATCTTTTCATACAGATGGTCGTTGGGCGCAATGATCACACTCGGCATTTCCTCATCTATAAGTGCTATCGGTCCATGTTTCATTTCCGCTGCCGGATAACCTTCGGCATGAATATAGGAAATCTCCTTGAGCTTCAAAGCCCCCTCCAATGCCACAGGGTAACTGTAACCTCTGCCAAGATACAAGAAATTGTGCGCATATGTATAGATCAACGACAGACGCTCTATCTTTTCATTAAGACGCAACACCTTCTCAACAAGCGACGGCACCTTCTGGATAGCCTTCCCTATCTCTGTTATTTGCTCCTGAGTCATGGTGCCCCTAAGCTGCGCTATTGCCGCAGCAAGCATGGTGAGAACCATCACCTGTCCGGTAAACGCTTTTGTTGATGCCACACCTATTTCCGGACCGACATGTATATATGTGCCGCTATCTGTCTCCCTTGGAATCGAACTGCCCACCACATTGCTTATGCCGTACACAAACGCGCCCATTCTCTTGGCGATCTTTATCGCCGCCAGTGTGTCGGCGGTCTCTCCGCTTTGCGAAATCGCCATGACTATGTCTTTGTCGTCAAGAACGGGATTAGAGTATCGGAACTCGCTCGCATATTCCACCTCTACAGGGATACGACACATGTCCTGTATCAGATATTTCCCGAGAAGCGCGGCATGCCATGATGTGCCACACGCAACAATGACAATACGTTTTGCCGCAAGAAACTTCTCTTTATTGTCATCAACTCCGGATATTATTATACGCTTGCCGCCATTTACGACCCTGCCCCGTATGCAATCCTTAAGAGTGGTTGTCTGCTCGAATATCTCTTTAAGCATAAAATGCGGGTAGCCCCCTTTTTCCAATTGGGAAATGCTGAGCTCAAGTGTCGTCACATCTATTTTTGCCTCCTTGTTTTCAAGAGTCACGAGTTTCAACGGCTCCCCTCTTTCGATTATTGCAACTTCCTCGTCTTTAAGATAGACACACTCTTTGGTATATTCCACAAACGGCGTTGCATCAGAAGCAAGGAACATCTCGTCATCCCCGATACCGATCACAAGGGGTGAGCTCTTTCTCGCTGCTATGATCCGGTTGGGATGATCTTTTTCCACAACCGCAATCGCATACGCCCCCACAACCTGCTTCAATGCCTCTCTTACAGCATCAAGAAGACTACAATTGTTCTTTACTTTTATATATTCAATCAACTGCACAAGCACTTCCGTATCTGTTTCGGAATGAAACCGGCAGCCATGCTGCGTCAACGCATCCTTGAGCAACTTATAGTTCTCAATCGTTCCGTTATGCACAAGGGCGAGATTGCCATCCTCGCTATAATGGGGATGAGCATTGCAGTCGCTCGGCTCTCCATGGGTAGCCCAACGCGTATGGGCTATACCTGCAAGAGCATCAAGATTTTTATCCTTACAAAAATTTTCAAGATTACTGACCTTTCCCATTGCCTTATAGACATTGAGAGTGCCTGATGGATTTACCAAAGCGATACCGGCACTGTCATATCCACGATACTCAAGCCGGTGTAGACCTTTGATCAGCACGTCGTAGACATTGCCGCCACCAATGTATCCTACTATTCCACACATATTTTTTCAGATGTTATTCTCTCTCCGGAAGTTTGTCCCGGAAGTAGATATTTTTCAAATTACGGTCAAGTCCGGATTACAAATCTTCAGGAAAACACAAAAAAATGTAAAAAGACAGTAATCCTATCTTCCAAAACGCGGTCTCATGTCTTTTATTGTCTGCAAAAAAATATTCCGCATGCCGTGGCGCGCAACATCCGTCAATATGCATGTTTTCATGTATGATTAAAACAGGTCACTTCAACTATAACAATTCAAGTTTTTCAAAGCGTTTGATTCTAAGGTTATAATATCATTTCGAACATATTTTCCAATGGTAAAGATTATCAAGGCGAGGATCCGGAATATTTGTATATTACCGGCGACAGATGTGCGTGCCACGACATTACACGGAACAGTCTCAAAATGTCAAAATGTATTGCGGCATGCAGATGTCGCAACCGATGCAAAGTTAATATATTATTTTAACCTTACAAAATAGCCATTTTCCAGACTTTTCCCGCACCCTAATCCGCCCAAAGCAATTTGAAGCAAAGAATTACCAAATGACGGCACAATTAAATACGACACCACACTTAACTTACAAAATGATACTCCGTCAATAAGACAAGAGCGGCGAGATATGTTGTTAAACATGTCCCGCCGCTGTTATATGTCTTTTATTAGACCAAAATTATTATGAAAAAGCCTCTCAGTTCCCTACTGCGACTCCGTCTCCGGTAGAGATCACTCCGGTAGTGTCGGTCGATGGCATATCTTCTATAAAGCCCTCGACGTCTACATCACCCCCTATAGACGCCCATTCCGGCGCAGAGAACCACATCAAGGGCGCATACTTGTTGATAAGCGCTACGTTGTCCGCCCCGACTTCTTCTTGTGTGCAAGTCGTGATCTTGTCGAAGAACTGGGTGGAGTAGGCATATTTGTCTGCAAGTGTTGCCATTTCCTCATTCAATTTCTCACTTTCTTCCGAATCTACAGGAAGACTGTTGATCTTATCCTGAATTTTTTGTGCCTCGGTGGCATATTTTCCACAATAATCGATCATCACTTTATAGTCCGCCTGAGTCAACTGTTCTCCGGAACTGATTTTTGAAGCCACTTTTCCCGCCTCATCGGAACCTCCACACGCTGTCATAATTATACACGCGACAATAAAAGTAAAAATTTTCAATGTTTTCATAATTCATTATTTTTAGGGTAAACCGGATAAAGCTGCAATCCGCTTCCTTATCTTTCTACCACGATTTTTCTCGTAGGTATCTGTATAACAATTCGCAAATAGCCAAAGTTTCATATAATCCCAAATTTTATAAAAACATTGGAAGGCTTGAAATGCCGCCACATACATCACATGCTTTCTTTCGCCGCTCCTACCCTCTTTCCCTTTCGGTTCAGCCGCACAACATACCTGCCTCATCTCCATCAACGCCACATCCGGCTGAAATATGCAACATTAAAAGTCATCTCCAAGCGGACTGAGGGCTGAATCCCTAAGCTTATATAGCAATGCTTTTTTAAGAGCGTCATTATCTTTCACAAGATTAGACAGTTCCCAATGATGGCCCGCCTCTTCTCGAAGCAGCGGGGAGGTGGCGTCAACATTGGCGAGATTCCAGGTGAGCAACACTGTCTTTATTTTAAGTGCCTTGAGTTTTCTGACAAGCATTTCATGGTCGGCATCCCCTGTAATGAGAACCACGTAATCAAATTTTCTAAATGTAGCGAGTTCATACGCTTCAAGTGCAAACCACACATCCACCCCCTTCTCAACTACCTGAAGCACCCCGTCTTTTTCCATCTCCCGGAGATGCTTGTAATGGAATATGACATCATTTTCGATAAGAGTGTCTTCAAATTTTCTTTCATTATACAACAGATGCTTGTCATATGCCTCTTTAACCCTGAAGCGCCCCCTGAAATAATGGGCTTCTGTGATCTGACAATTCGCCGGATCCACTCCCTCTTCAAAGGCAAGACGAGAACATATAAAATCAAACAGAGAACGCACGCGTATGATGGAGCTTTCTGTAGCTTTCAGCGATCTGTTGATCTTGGCATAATACCCCCCATCTATAAACACCCCAATTGACAAATATCCTAACATTTCTTTC
The DNA here is from genome assembly GCA_029052265.1 of Muribaculaceae bacterium. Taxonomy (GTDB): domain Bacteria; phylum Bacteroidota; class Bacteroidia; order Bacteroidales; family Muribaculaceae; genus Lepagella. Next base: position 4,374 of record JAIDJJ010000564.1, on the reverse strand, counting down.
TATTTCTTTCTCATATTTTATATAATATGCCGCAGCCACACGCTTCTTTTCTAATATCCGGATCGCAGAAATGTTTTCCGGAATATACTGAAGCGACATGAACAGTCTGACTTATATTTTATAACTCAAGTATAAGTTTGTTTGTTCAAATGATACGCCCCTCTGATGTGCACATCAGAGGGGCGTATCATTTTACATATCCTTACCGTCGCCGGTCAGGCAAGGCGGATGAGAATGTCGCAAAGGAATTTCCAGAATTCCTGAACAGAAGGTATGTTTGCCTTTTCATTGGGAGAATGGATATCTTTCAAGGTAGGTCCGAACGAAATCATGTCAAGACCAGGCATTTTCTCAAGGAAAAGACCGCATTCCAATCCGGCATGCAATGCCTCCACCTTTGGTTGATTCCCGAATAACGATTCGAAACTCTGTTTTGCCACTTCAAGCACTTTTGATTCTGGATCCGGAGCCCAGCCTACATATGCATCGTCAAACAAAACATCATATCCTATCATCCCGAAAAGAGCTTTTACCCTGTCGGCAATTTCATCCCTGCGAGAATCTACAGAAGAACGCTGATGAACTGTCACGACAATCTTTCCGTCTGTCAACTTAATCGACGCGAGATTGCACGACGTCTCGACAAGACCGGGAACTGCATTCGACATTCCCTGAACACCGTTCGGGCATGCAAAGACAGCTGAAATCAAATTCCGGGCATCGGCATCATCAATGACTTCAGCCGGAACTTCAGCTGGAACAGCGTCAAAAGTGAAATCCTGACCTTCTGCAAGAAGGAATTCGGCATGAATCATAGCACTGAAAGATTCCACTTCTTTCTCAAATTCTTCTTTGCGGGAGGCCTCCACCCCAACTATCGCCCATGCTTCACGCGGGATAGCATTTGCCAAACCGCCGCCATCGATTGCCGCAAGGGTCATGTCATATTTTTCAATATTTTCCCAAAGGAAGCGGCAAAGCTGTTGATTGGCGTTTCCTCTTCCAAGATTTATTTCCATTCCGGAATGCCCACCCTTCATATGATTGAGGTGAACTTTATAATACGCCTTACCTGCAGGCGCACTTTTCGTGGCATAAGCCTTACTGCATACCGACACTTTTCCTCCGGCACACCCGATCACCAAAGAGCCATGCTCCTCCGAATCAAGATTCAAAAGAATTGAGCCTGTCACGAATCCGGGCTGAATACCGTTCGCACCTATCAGGCCCTGTTCCTCGTCAACAGTAAACAGGCATTCTATCGGTCCGTGTACAAGGTTTTCATCAAGGAGCACAGCCATTGCCGCCGCACACCCCATACCGTTGTCTGCTCCAAGTGTAGTCCCGTCTGCCTTCACCCAATCGCCATCTACAATTGTGACTATCGGATCATTGAGGAAATCATGATCCTTGTCTCCCCTTTTTTCCGCCACCATATCCTGATGCCCTTGTAAAATAACTGTCGGCGCGTTTTCATGACCCGGAGTGGCAGGTTTGCTCATAACTACATTTCCCACCTCGTCAGTCTTGACCGGGATATTATGTCGCTCTGCCCAATTCACGAGAAATTCCTTCATCTTATCAAGATGATGCGTAGGACGCGGCACTTTCGTAATCTCATCGAAACACTCCCAGATGAGTTTAGGTTCAAGGTCTGTAATCTTCATATTTTCAGGTATTGTTTTTTACGCTTCTCCCCGATAAAGTGTACTGAATGTCATGTGACGACCCGGCACGCATACTCAGAAAACTCAGAAAAGAGAGAAACATTGGTTTGCTACTTTTTGTTGTCTTTTTGGTTTTCAGCTGCCTTATATTTCTTATAAGCCGCAGCCATTTTGGTGTGATAACCTCTCCGGGCATAGCCCGGACCATTATATTTTCTTGCGAAACCTGCCCAATTTTTATTGCGGAGATCTCCAAGCATCCCCCCGTTTGTGATAAAGGTGGCAAACAGTTCAAGCTGTTCCAATTCGGAATAAGACATAAGCCTCACAAACTCTTCAATTGTCTCACATCCGCATTTATGGTAATTAAAGCCGCCTATCTGAAACATGCCCCAGAACGTGCCCATATCGGCACATCTTGCATTTATCTTTCTGGCGTTGATCAATTGTGTCCATTCCTTAAGTGCATATCCGGTAAGACCTTCCGGGACTTCCTCTCCTTTGGCAGGATTCTTTGAGGTAGCCTTCGCCCTAAAACGGGAGTACATTCTTTTGTCGAAATTAATCACAGGCACTCCGGGAGCCCAGAAGCCCTTCATCGCCACACCCGCCTCGATGGCCACCACAGCCTTTATGGCAGCGGTCTCCACACCGAGTTCTTCTGCCACTTTTATAAAATCTTCTTCTGTAAGCCCTGTATAACGTGTGGCTTTATCCGATTCGCTTATTGAATCTATCCTTACCTTGACATCTTTTTCCATCCCGTCTTCATACGGGCAGATTATACGGTCAAGGACTGAAATACCGGTGGCAATTTCCCGTTTGTCAGTTTCCTGAGCCATGGCATCAGCTGTTGTGTACAGCAGACCCGATGCCATGGCTAAGAAAATTGCCGCGCAAGCGAAATTCATGATTTCGCCACTTTTTCAAGTATCAATACAAGATGCTTCCAGAATTTGTCTACCGTAGGAATCAGAAGTTTCTCATCAGGTGAATGCACTCCTGTCATAGTCGGGCCTATGCTGACCATGTCAAGTTCAGGATTATTGGCAAGGAAAAGTCCACATTCAAGTCCAGCATGGATAGCCTTTATTGCAGGTTTCACGCCAAACAGTTCTTCATATGCTGAAGCTGAAATCTGCATGATCGGAGAATCCATGTTGGGCGCCCAGCCGGGATAACCGTCAGAATGAGACACCTCGGCTCCGGCAAGCTGGAAGTGAGATTCAACCTGTCCGGCAATATCCCTCTTGCGAGATTCTACTGAAGAACGCTGGGATGTCGTGACCTTGATCTTGTCGTCTCCCTCCATCTTGACAGCTGCAAGATTGGTTGATGTCTCTACAAGATTTTCAAGGTCCCGGCTCATCGAGATCACCCCGTGCGGCGCAGAATACAATGCCCGAACCAAAGCAAGGGAGGTCTTCGAGTCTATACAGTATTCAGGACGGTCGACAGCCTCAACCTTTATTTCCATTGAGGGCTCCACACCCTTGTATTCACCCTTTATATCGTTGGAATAACGCTCCATATACTTGGAAATTTCCCCGGCATGTACACTGTTGACACCGAATACAGCTTCAGCCTCTCTTGGAATGGCATTACGGAGATTGCCTCCCTTTATGGTGCTCACCTCGATATCCCACTTCTGAGAGCAATCCCAGATAAAGCGAGCCACCACCTTGTTGGCATTTGCCCTGCCAAGATGAATATCACCTCCACTGTGACCTCCAAGCAGACCGCTTACGCTTATCTTAAAGTATGAAAAATTCTCTGGCGCAAAACTGCGGTTGTAGGTGAACACTGCAGTGGTGTCGATTCCGCCGGCACATCCGATAAAAATCTCTCCATCATCTTCTGAATCGAGATTTATGAGTATCTTCCCGTCTATCATCCCCTCGCCAAGGTTCTGAGCGCCTTCAAGACCCATTTCCTCATTCATGGTAAAGAGAGCCTCTACCGGACCATGCTCAAGCGAATTATCCGCCATCACTGCAAGCGCTGCAGCCACTCCGATACCGTTGTCCGCGCCAAGTGTAGTGCCTTTAGCCTTCACCCAGTCTCCATCAACGTAAGCGCATATAGGATCCTTGAGGAAATCATGCTCTACGTCCCCGTTCTTTTCTGCCACCATATCCATATGTGCCTGAAGCACTACTGCCGGGGCATTTTCATACCCTTTAGTAGCAGGTTTCTTCAATACCACGTTTCCTACCTTGTCTGTCTTGGACTCAATCCCGTGCTTTTCTGCAAAATCAAGAAGATACGCTCTGATTTTATCCTCGTGACAAGAGGGACGGGGCACTTTTGTGATCTCGTCGAAGCATTCCCATATCAGGGAAGGTTTAAGATCTTTAATCTCCATACCGATTGTTGTTTTTTATGGTTTTGATTTAGTTTCTGCAATGCAACCGCACTTATGACGCGCCGGAAATCGCCGCGTTTGCGATTCAATTCCCAAAAGTACATAAAAAATTCCGTCTCTCAAAAATACTGAATATTTTATTTATGCCGGAATCCCGAAAACATCCGCCAGCAACCACCATCCTCACCCCACTCTCTCCTTATTATATAATAGGAAGGATTATATAATGGGAAGACATTTTTCCCTCTCCATATTTATGTCTATGTTTCCACAGTGTGACAAAACTTTTTTAATCATATCATTTATTTTTATTGCTACTTAAAAAGCGTTTATATCATATAT
>JAIDJJ010000563.1 GCA_029052265.1 Muribaculaceae bacterium | reverse complement strand
ATCTTGCCATGGGTGTAGGGGGAGTAGTACGGATAAGAGGCTATTATGATTGGAATGGCTCTATCCCAATAAATGGATTTTCTCCCTATGCAATACCTATTCCCAAAGATCCTGCTTCAATGAGAAGGCTCGCCGCCACGGCGGCAGGAACTGGTATGTTTTTTACAATATTGGGAAAAAATTCATTTTTAGGGAATTTTATGGGGTTTATTCAAGGCGATTTTTCCGGCTATAATAATTCTGACTTTAAATTGAAAAAGGCATATTTTACTGCAGGAGACTGGACTGTAGGATATGCCACCACTACATTTGAAGACACGCAGGCAGAACCCAGTACTATTGATGGAGCCGGACCGAACGGAGTAAATTCCCGAACCAACATTCTTGTCAGGTATATGCATTCCTTTAAAAAAAACTGGACAGTCGCAGGATCTTTAGAATTTCCATCAAGTTCGATAGCGGCAGATGGCGTTCATACAAAGGCGTGCAGTGATTATCTTCCGGATGTGGCAGCATTTCTGCAATACCAATGGGCGGAAGGGGAAAGCCATGTGCGTGTTTCCGGTCTTGCGAGAGTATTGACTTACCGTGATCTTGTTTCAGCAAGAAATTACAATATAATAGGCTGGGGTGCACAATTCTCGACCGTATTGAAAGTTACACCACAGTTTCATTTGTACGGAATTGCGTCTGTCGGGCAAGGACATGCGTCGTATACTACAGATCTTGCCTCAGGCAATTTTGATCTTATAGGAGATCCCAAGAAACAGGGTAGACTCTATGCTCCGACTGCCGTCGGATATGTGTTAGGTGCCCAATATTATTTCACGTCTAAATTGTATGCGGATGTGGCGCTGTCGGAGCAAAGATACTATCCTAAAGAGAATCCCGGAGACGGGCAATATAAATATGGGCTTTATGGAGCGTTCAATCTATTTTGGGATATAACCCCGCGGTTTGAAGTAGGAATGGAATATCTTGCCGGTAAACGAATGAACTTTAATGGTACTCACGGGTGTGCAAACCGTGTGACTGCAATGGTTATGTTGAGCTTTTGATATTTTGAGCCAGAGATGATTTCATAGAGCTCGTTCCTTAAAATTTCGGGGTCGTAGGGGTCGCAGCCTTGGAGTGGATTTTGTCACTTGCTGAAAGGAGCATACCGAGGTATGTGACTGAAAGCAAGGGGCAAAATACGCCCAGGGATGCGAGACGCAGGTAACTTTCTATTACTAAAGGATAATGTTTTATGTTAAAATGCCGTTTATGATTATAGCGATGATTATTATTTATTTACAAATTAT
>JAIDJJ010000562.1 GCA_029052265.1 Muribaculaceae bacterium | reverse complement strand
ATCAAATGGAACCTCTTTATACAGAATCTTTCTTCCTTTCTGCCGGCGAGGCTAATGCTGAGCAGGAAATGGCTCTCCCTGTTTTAGTGGAGAAGCTTATCGATATTGCCACTGCGCATGCCAATAGTCTTGGTATCGGAAATCCTTCTATGGCTGATATGCATGCCGGATGGGTTTTGGCTCGTCTTACGATAGAAATGAATGAATATCCCAAAGTTAATGATACATTTGTAATATCTACATGGATTGAAAGTTTCAATCGCCATTTTTCCGAGAGGGCATTCTCGATTGCTTCTCCCGATGGAAAAATTTTCGGATATGCAAGATCTGTATGGATGGTGATGGATACTCGAAATCATACCAATGTCGGGCTACGGCATTTTAACTTACCCAAAGAATGTGTGCTTGGCAATAATCCTCCTATTGAAAGACAGGCAAAACATGCCGTTATTGTATGCGATGAAAATAGTGAGATCCATAATGGGGCTTTAACTGCTACTTGTCAACCTTTTGATTATAAATTTTTATATTGTGATCTTGATTCCTATCGCCATGTTAATACAGTAAGGTATGTAATATTGTTACTGAACAGGTTTAACCTTGAGGATTTTGATTCTTCTTATGTAAGAAGGCTTGAACTCTCATTTCTACATGAAGCGACTTATGGAATGGAAACTCGATTATTGCGTTCTGATTTGAGCATGTCAGAAGGTGAACTGTCATGCTTCCTTTTACAAAAATCTTCAGATTCTACTCCTTTGCTGTTTGCCCGGTTACTCCGGTGTACACGATAAATTTTTAAATTTATGAATGATAACAAGTATCCCCTTAATACGGACAGCCGTCAGGATGACGTGACGAGAATATCGGAGGCAGGCGTAAGACCAACTGCTGTGAGACTCATGATCTATAGACTGATGAAGTCTATGACAGCACCTGTATCATCTATTGATATTGAGACAGCTCTTGAAACAGTTGACCGTTCAACAATCTCAAGGACTTTGACAATATTTCTTGAACACAGTATTATACATTCGATAGATGATGGCTCCGGTCTTCTGAAGTATGAAGTATGCAGAGGAACTCATGATCATTCCATACACGACATGCATGTGCACTTCAGATGTCGAAGGTGTGGAAAAACCATATGCCTGCCCTCCACTGCCATTCCGGAAGTGGAGCTTCCTAATGGATTCATTCCGGAGAATGCAAACTATGTCTTATCAGGATTATGCGACAGATGTTCTAAAGGTAATTCACAGGCAGGTGCCTGTAGCTCTTGATTTGTATGAGTCGGACTTTTAGCGAAAACGGCATAAGGAGATTGCAGACAAATGTATTCTCCTCTCTCCTTATTTGCATATTTGTATATATCGGCTGCATCTCTTTGATATTTTTGTTGCTCCTCTTTCGTGTTTCCCAGACCGAAGTGCATAGGAAAAAAATATTTTACATTTATTTTCCTTACAAAAATTTTGGCGCCGGTATAATAACCGCTGCCTATTCTTGAGTCAACCGGAAACATTGCAATGTCTATGCT
>JAIDJJ010000561.1 GCA_029052265.1 Muribaculaceae bacterium | reverse complement strand
ATGTATCCCTCTGCAAGGTATAATCTATTTTAATAATTTCCATAATATTCAACAGCTACTTGTCGCACGGGATATAAACGGTCTCGATTCCTGCCCGGCGAAGCAGGTCTATCCCGTCTGCCATACGATAGAGTTCTGAGAACACCACCCTTGAAATCCCTGCCTGGATAATTAATTTCGCACACTCTATGCACGGACTCGCCGTCACATATAGTGTGCTCCCCGCACTGGAATTATTGCTGCGCGCCACTTTTGTTATCGCATTGGCTTCCGCATGCAACACATATGGGAATGTATGATCCGTCTCATCCTCACACACATTTGGAAACCCGGAAGGCGTGCCATTGTAACCGTCAGATATTATCATCTTGTCTTTCACAAGAATTGCCCCGACTTTTCTTCGTTGGCAATAGGAATTTTCACTCCATATCCTCGCCATGCGGAGATAACGCTCGTCAAGGACGCGACTTTTCTCATTATTATCCATTTCAATTCAGATGGTGACCGGATCCCTATCGGAATCCCGTGCCTCCATTACCGGATGGCGGAGACACGGGGAAACAGATCGGTCGATTGGTTCTATATTACATTTCAGAATGTTCCATAAGGAACTTTTCCGCATCAAGAGCAGCCCTGCACCCTGTGCCTGCGGCAGCCACCGCCTGACGATAGCGCGGGTCGGCACAATCTCCGGCTGCGAAAACGCCTTCCACATTGGTATGTGTGGTCGCACCTTTCACTATTATGTAGCCTTCATTGTCAAGTTCGATCTGACCCTTGAAAATCTCAGTATTCGGGCGATGACCGATTGCAAGGAAGAAGCCGTCGACAGCGATATCAAATTTCTCCTCTTCGGGAGTTCCTGCATGACGCACAAGTGTAGCTCCTTCTACTCCATCCTCTCCGAAAAGTCCAAGAGTATTACAATGGAACAGTATTTCAATATTTTCTTTTTCTTTCACTCTGCGCTGCATGACGTCTGAAGCACGAAGCACACCGCGACGAACTATCAGATATACTTTTTTTGCCAGGGTGGATAAATAAAGAGCCTCCTCGCAGGCGGTGTCACCGCCACCTACTACCGCCACATTTTTCTTCCTATAGAAAAAACCGTCACAGGTAGCGCATGCACTCACTCCAAGCCCCCTGTATTTTTCCTCATCGGCAAGACCCAGATATTTCGCAGATGCACCGGTACATATAATGACACTGTCAGCCAGGATGACATCACCCTTTTCATCTTCACATCTGAAGGGGCGTTTGGAAAAATCCACTTTTGAAATGACACGCGGACGGATTTCAGCTCCAAATCTGAGAGCCTGCTGACGGAACTGCTCCATCATTTCCTGCCCTTGCACCCCTTCCGGATATCCCGGAAAATTTTCAATCTCTGTGGTTTGGGTAAGCTGTCCGCCGGGTTGATTCCCTTCATAGACCACCGGATGCAGATTCGCCCGTGAAGCATACAACGCCGCAGTATAACCTGCAGGTCCGGATCCAATAACCAAAACTCGAGTTTTTTCTTCTGACATAGATATCTTAAGACATTTAGTTTATAATTAGCATCAGCATTACTGAGGCATTTATCTTTGTAGCAGATGTTTTAAATCAGCTGAAAACCACGACAGAGGGGATACATATGTTTTACGCTTAAGGGAAAACCATTCTATCTTATCTCAAATCTTTACAGCTGTCACTTAAACACTCTAAATATAAAACAAAGTTAAGAAAAAATTTCCTAATTTCAAGTATGTTTATCTCAGATCCACAATTTCTGTCTTCGGATACTTTGATGCAGGGTATTCAAATTCGCTTGCCTGAAAAGTCATGCCGGTCTTGAATGACAGTACTGTCACAACTGTAGAGCCGGCAGAACTTATAACATCAATCTTCTCCACATGGAAATTTGAAGAATTTATAGTGAATGTCATTTTTTTGATCCATGACTTGCTGTCACGCGGAACGAGATCAATCACATACTTGCCGGTTCTTTTGACCGTTGAGAATTTATATGTAAAACCTGACCCGCCACCCCTCACATAAAGCAACGGGTTGGAT
>JAIDJJ010000560.1 GCA_029052265.1 Muribaculaceae bacterium | reverse complement strand
TATAACTCTTACCGTCCGCTGCCCTGACAAGGAAAGCCTCCTGGTCGAAATCGACCCGGAGGCTGTCACCAAACTGGTGAGCAACCTGCTGAACAATGCACGGAAGTTTACAAAAGACAGTATAACGGTGGTGTGTAAAGCTCTTTCAGACGGACAGCATTTCATGATAAGCGTGGAAGACAACGGAATAGGTATCAACAAAGAGAACCGCGACAAAATATTCAAGCCGTTCTTTCAGGTGCTTGACAATATAAACGAGAGCAGGGGCGGTACGGGACTCGGGCTTTCAATAGTGAAGACTGTGGCGGATGCTCACGGAGGTAGCGTGGAGGTGGATAGTTCTCCCAAAAGGGGGGCAAAATTTATTGTCACATTGCCGATGCATCAGGAAAACGTGATTCCGACAGAGAATTATAAGGATAAAGAACAGCCTGATTTGAGTGCCGGTGGAGCAGTAAAAACGGGCGATGAGGAGGGGAAACCGGTTCTTCTTGTTGTGGACGACAATGAGGAGATGGTAAGGTTTATCACCAAGAATTTTGAGAACCGTTATGATGTGGTGAGTGCATTAAACGGCAGGGAAGCCATGGGGGTGCTTGCGGAGAATGTGGTGTCGCTGATCATCTGCGACTGGATGATGCCTGTCATGGACGGAGTCGAATTTTTAAGGTATGTGCGCGGGAATGAAAATTATTGCCATATACCGTTTGTGATGCTTACCGCCAAAACCGATAATGTGTCGAAGGTGGAGACCATGAAGTCGGGTGCCGACCTATATATGGAGAAACCTTTTTCTGTGACTTATTTAGACGCTTGTATCAATAATCTTCTTGAGATGAGGTCAGTGCTCAGAAAGAAGTATTCGGAAGAGCCGTTGGAACCCATATCTACGCTTGCCCGGACAGATGTGGATGACAACTTCTTGAAAAGGATGCAGGCGTTGATAGAGGAAAATTTTTCCAATCCTGAACTCAATGTGGATTTTATTGCTGATCATCTTGGGATAAGCCGTAGCGGACTATACACCAAGATAAAGACACTTGCCGATGTCACCCCTAAAGAACTGATCCAGCTTACTCGGTTGAAGAAAGGTGCAGAACTTCTGAAAGAGGGGAAATATCGTGTGAGCGAAATCGGATATATGGTAGGATTCAACAACAGTTCCTACTTTTCCAAATGCTTTCAGAAGCAGTTTGGCATGAAGCCTGCAGAATTTGCAGAAAAAGAGCAGGACCGTGCCGAAGCCTGATCCTGCCGATATCGGTCAATCCATCGGTCATACCGGACATTCCATATGAAGATGAAGTAAAAGATGGATGAGGAAGTAAAAAGGGCTTTGCCGGCGAATCAACGGCAAAGCCCTTACCAATTTTTAACAATTTTAATTTCAATTAGCAATTGTCAATTAGTAATTAGCAATTACTGATGGTGTGCGACGGCACTTTCCTCAACGGGGAGAGTATCAAGATAGTTCTTGATATAGGCGTTGAATCCCGCCACATCTTCTTCTGTCGGGGAAATGCTTAGTCCGGTGTTGCCTGCAAAGACTTCCATTTCGAGATAGTCGGCGAGGTTACGGTCGTTCGTGTTGTTCACAAGATAACCGGCAAGGAGAGCCATACCCCATGCACCGCCTTCTCCGGCAGTCTCCATTACAGAGATCGGGGAGTTGAGAGCAGCCGCAAGTATGCGCTGTCCCACACCGGGAGTCTTGAAGAGACCTCCGTGACCGGTGATACGGTCCACCTTGATTTTCTCGTCGTTGAAAAGGATGTCGTTGCCGATCTTCAGACATGCCACAGCCGCGTGGATGTTGGCACGCATGAAGTTGGCAAGATTGAAACGGTTTGCAACCGACCTTACGAACAGAGGGCGTCCTTCTGTGAGTCCGGTGATAGGCTCGCCGGAGAAGTAGTTGTAAGATACAAGACCTCCACAGTCCGGATCTCCGTTGAGTGCGTTGTTGTAGAGCTTCCCGAATATCTCGTTCATGTCAACAGGGACACCGAGAAGTTCGGTATATTCACGGAATATACCTACCCAGGCGTTGAGATCGGAAGTACAGTTGTTGCAGTGTACCATAGCCACGAGGCTGCCGTCGGGTGTGGTCACCATGTCGATCATCTCATATGGCTTGCTCAGCTCTTTCTCAAGAACGATCATGGAGAATGACGATGTCCCGGCGGAAACGTTGCCGGTGCGCTGCTTGACAGCATTAGTCGCCACCATACCGGTGCCTGCGTCACCCTCGGGAGGACAGAGCGGAGCGCCTGCCTTCAGATTGCCGGAGATGTCGAGACGCTTCGCGCCCTCTTCAGAAAGAGTGCCGGCTTTCTCGCCTGCGACAAGAATCTTGGGAAGGATGTCCTCAAGTTTCCAACCAAACCCTTTGTCAGCCACGAGAGAGTCAAATTTCTCAACCATCTTGGCTGAATAGTTCTTTGTCTCGGGATCAACAGGGATCATTCCGGAACCGTCGCCGATGCCGATCACCTTCTCTCCGGTGAGCTGCCAATGGATGTATCCGGCAAGTGTGGTGATAAACGCCACGTCTTTCACATGCTCCTCGTTGTTGAGGATTGCCTGATAGAGGTGGGATATGCTCCAGCGGAGCGGGATATTATACTCGAAAAGTTCAGACAGTATTGCCGCCGCTTCGCCGGTATTGGTGTTGCGCCATGTGCGGAAAGGGGCGAGCATGTTGCCGTCCTTGTTGAAAGGCATGTAACCGTGCATCATTGCACTGACGCCTATTCCGGCAAGTTCAGTCAGTTCCACGCCATATTTCTCTTTCACATTTTCACGGAGGTCGCGGTAACAATCCTGAACACCAAACCAGATAGCTTCGAGGCTATATGTCCAGAAACCGTTTACAAGCTGATTCTCCCACTCGTGGCTACCCTGTGCGATAGGGTTATTGTCGGTGTCGATGAGGACAGCCTTGATGCGGGTAGAGCCAAACTCGATACCGAGAATGGCTTTACCGGCTTCTATAGTAGCTTTTGCTTTTTCAGGCATGATGCGGGAATTTAGCAAAGTGACTTATTGAGCATGTAGTAAACCTCGTTCCAACGGAGAGAATCCTTGAAAGCGGGGATTGTGGTGTGGGCGTTGATGTGAGCCATCTCTATGCCTGCGATCTCAGCGTAGTCTTCCCAATATTCGGGAGTGAGCTCGTAAGAGAAGCAAGAGTGGTGAGTGCCGCCTGCGAGGATCCATGCTGCAGCTCCGGTCTCGAAGTTGGGCATAGGAATCCAGAGAGCTGATGCTACAGGAAGTTTCGGGAGCGGTTTAGACTTGATGCACTCAACATCGTTTGCGATGAGACGGAAACGGTTGCCGAGGTCAACCACTGTAGCAGTGATACCCGGTTTTGGCATAGAAGTGAAGACGAGGCGTGCTGTGAGGCTCTTGCGGATACCGATGCCGAGGAAGTGAACTTCCAGACGAGGCTTTTCTTCTGCGATGAGAGGACATACCTCAAGCATGTGTGCCTGGAGGATGGAGCTGTTCTTGCCATCGAAATTGAGTGTGTAGTCTTCAAGGAAAGAGCATCCCTTCCCTTCCGACATCACCCATACCATGCGGTAGAGGGCTGCGCTCTTCCAGTCGCCTTCAGCACCGAAGCCGTAGCCTTCAGCCATAAGACGCTGTGAAGCGAGACCGGGAATCTGATCGAACCCTACAAACTTGGGATCGTTGATGTCGTCAGTGCCGAGGTCGTCGAAGTTTGTTGTGAAACCTTTCGCGCCCTTGGCGGTGAGGATTGCGCGGAGAGTAAGCTCGGCGTGAGCTGCGTTCCAGATTTTCTGATAGCCTTCTGTAGAAGGATCCTTGAGATCGTCAGCCACTACATATTCGTTGAAGTATGTCTCAACGAGAGCCTTGATGTCTTCGTCTTTGATTTTCTTGTGGTATTCCATCAGTTCACTCACGGGAGTGTAGTCTACATGGTAGCCGAGACGCTGTTCAGCCTCAACCTTGTCGCCGTCGGTCACAGCCACATTGTTCATCTGGTCGCCGAAACGAAGGATGAGACAGTCCTGTGCGTCAGCCCAAGCCACAGCCACGCGTTCCCATACAGCAATCTTTTTCTGAGCCTCGGGATCAGTCCAGTGTCCTACCACAACTTTGCGGCGGATACGCATGCGTGTGCAGATATGTCCGAATTCGCGGTCGCCATGAGCGCTCTGGTTGAGGTTCATGAAGTCCATATCCATGTCATCCCATGGAATTTCGGCATTATATTGAGTGTGGAAGTGGAGCAGAGGTTTGTTGAGCTGCTGAAGACCGCGTATCCACATTTTTGCGGGAGAGAAAGTGTGCATCCATGTGATGACACCTGCGCATTTGGGATCATTGTTTGCGGCGAGCATGATCTCGCTGACTTCTTTTGAGGAGTTGGCTGTGCCTTTATATACTACCTTCACGGGGAGGTTGCCGGAATTGTTAAGACCGTCGACCATTTCACGTGAATGAGCGTCTACTTTTACAACGGCATCGCCTCCGTAGAGGAGCTGGGCGCCGGTGACCCACCAGATTTCATAATTTTCGAACATGGTTGATATAGGTTTGTTTTTTTTTAAAATTTGGTTATTGATTCTTTTTTTGGGAGTAAGGAGATTAAGGTGGTTAAGGAGGTTAAGGTGATTAAGGAGAAGCTTTTCACTCTTCACTCTTTACTCTTTACTCTTTATCCTTTTTCGTTTCCTTTTTCCTTGACTCTCTTATTTCTGACCGTAGTAGGCGTTGGGACCGTGTTTGCGGTTGAAATGTTTCTCGATAAGGAGTGGGTTCATTGTCAGATTGGGGTTGAGCGTGAACGCAATGAACCCCATCTTTGCTACCTGCTCAAGGACTACGGCGTTGTGTACCGCTTCATGAGGTGTCTTGCCCCATGTGAATGGTCCATGGTTGTTGACAAGGACTCCGGGTGTGTGAATCGGGTTGAGTTCTTTGAATGTCTCTACAATCACGTTGCCGGTCTCAAGTTCGTATTCCCCTTTCACTTCTTCCTCTGTCATTGCTCTGGTGCACGGTACTGCATCGTGGAAATAGTCGGCATGGGTGGTGCCGATATTTGGGAGATCCTTTCCGGTCTGTGCCCAGGCGGTGGCATATGTGGAATGTGTGTGAACCACACCTCCGATTTCCGGGAAAGCACGGTAAAGGGCAAGGTGCGTGGGTGTGTCGGAAGAAGGTTTGAGAGTCCCTTCCACTACTTTCCCTGATTGCAGATCCACCACAACCATGTCTTCCGGTTTCATGTTGTCATAGCTC
>JAIDJJ010000056.1 GCA_029052265.1 Muribaculaceae bacterium | reverse complement strand
TTTCTATCAGATGTGGGAATTCGAGTTGTAGTACGGTCTCGTGTGCTCGGAGTTGTTTATAAGAGACAGCCACCACGTCATCAGGCATGAACTTCTTTTTGCCGAGCACGGCGAGGGCGTGCGAAGATTCGAGAGCAGGTATGATCCCTTCTGTCCGGGTAAGAAGGTAAGCGGCGTCAAGAGCTTCCCGATCTGTCACTGCCGCCACCTCCGCGCGTCCTGTCGTTGCAAGATAAGCGTGAAGGGGACCCACGCCGGGATAATCAAGTCCGGCAGAAATGGAATACGGCTCTACAATCTGTCCATCGTCCGTCTGCATCACCAGAGTGCGCGATCCATGTATGATCCCTTCCTTTCCGAGATGGATGGTAGCCGCCGTTTCTCCGGAATCCACTCCAAGTCCCGCAGCCTCCGCAGCTATGAGTTTCACTGACGGTTCCTTCAGAAAATGGTAGAAAGCTCCGGCGGCATTGCTTCCTCCCCCTATACATGCCACTACATAATCAGGCAATTCCCTTCCTGTCTGTACTTTCAATTGTTTGCGTATTTCCCGGCTTATCACTGATTGAAAACGTGCCACCATCTGGGGATAGGGATGTGGACCCACCGTGCTTCCTATCACATAAAATGTGTCTGCCGGATTGCAGCACCAGTCGCGTATAGCTTCATTGGTGGCGTCTTTCAATGTCTTGTTGCCCGACTCAACCGGCACTACCGTTGCCCCGAGCATCCTTATTCTCTCCACATTAGGTTTTTGACGTGCCACATCGGTAGCCCCCATATATACGACGCATTCCAACCCCATCAGCGCACAGACCGTGGCTACCGCCACACCATGCTGACCGGCTCCTGTCTCTGCTATGATACGCGTCTTTCCCATGCGCTTGGCAAGCAGTACACTCCCTATCGCGTTATTTATCTTATGAGCCCCGGTATGGCAGAGATCTTCACGCTTCAGATAAATGTTTGTACCGAAATGTTCTGAAAGCCGTTTTGCATAATAAAGCGGTGTTGGACGCCCCACATAGTCGCTGAGCAACTGCTCATATTCCGCGATGAAATCAGGATCGTCTATATATTTTTTAAACGCAGCCGTGAGATTCCTGACATTTGAATGGAGGATTTCAGGAATATATGCTCCTCCGAAAGGTCCGTAACACCCGTTTTCATCTACCGGGAGGAAGGGATCTATAAAATTTGTGTCCATTATTATTTTCAGTGGATTTTAATTGTCTGTACAAAGAGATTCCTTATCTTGGGAATTTCAAATAAAAAAAATAAGCCATCGGAACTTATTTCCCGATGGCTAAAAGATTAAACTTTTTCAGCAGAGTGAAAAAACGTAACTGATATGCATGCGATCAACGCCATCGGAGATTATCACCGATGCGCCACCAACCACGCATATTTATACTATTGTTCATATATTTTCTGATATTACAATGCAAAATTATAAACTTTTATTTAATAAACCAAATTAAAATGCAAAAAGTTTAAGAAACTGTTTAAATTTATTTGTCGAAGGAATTGAGAGGATTTGTCGAGCAGATTTTTGATATTTATGATGG
>JAIDJJ010000559.1 GCA_029052265.1 Muribaculaceae bacterium | reverse complement strand
GACGCCCTGTACCTTGGAATCGGCGAGACAATCCGCCAATACCTAAACTGCCTCAAGAATTGATAATTGATAATTGACAATTACTAATTACTAATTGCCAATTGCCAATTGCCCCAAGTCTTGATTGTGGTGCGAACGAAGTGAGCACACCCCCCTAAATTATAAACAAACAAAAAAACAACCACCAAAATAATGAATGAACTTTCTTTCTGGTCGCTCGTGATGGACGGCGGCTACATCATGATCCCCCTTGCAGTGCTGCTGCTTGTGAGCATCTATATTTTCATAGAGCGATGCATCGCTTTGCACCGCGCCTCGAAAAGCGACGACACTTTCATGAAGCGCATCCGAGACTATATCATGGAAGGCGATATCGAGAATGCCGAGAATCTCTGCAAACGAACCGACACTCCCTATGCCCGCCTGATAATGAAAGGTGTGAAGCGTATCGGTCGCCCCATGAATGATGTGCTTGTCGCCATTGAAAACACCGGAAACATCGAGGTCTCAAATCTCACAAAAGGGTTCACATGGCTCTCGACAACTGCTGCGGGCGCACCTATGCTCGGGTTTCTCGGCACTGTGACCGGCATGATCGAGGCTTTCTTCGCTCTCGCCAACGCCGGAACATCCGCCAACATAACAGTCCTCTCGTCAGGTATCTACCAGGCTCTTGTGACCACCGTGGCGGGTCTTGTGGTCGGCATTGCCGCCCTCTTCGCCTACAACTTCCTCGTATCCCGGGTGAACCGCATCATGAATTCCCTTGAGTCAAAGACAATGGAATTTATGGACCTCCTGAACGAACCGGCATGACTTTAACAATCTTCTTCAATTAGCAGTGAGTAATTAGCAATTGGCAATTTTATTCAATTACCAATTACTAATCACTAATTACTAATTACTAATTAACTAAGAGATGGCATTAAAGAAACCTTTCAAGACCCTCGACACTTTCTCCATGTCGTCGATGACAGACGTAATCTTCCTTCTGCTCATCTTCTTCATGGTCACATCCACTCTGATTTTTCCGGCTGCTATCGATGTCAACCTTCCCCAGAGCAGTGAACAGACTTCGCTGAAACCGGTCACAGAGGTGTATATCGACGCTGATTCCAAGCTCTATCTCGTGGCGGACCGCAACGACTCGATCGAGGAAAATTCTACAGCACGCGCCGTAACCCGCGATGAATTGCTTGCAAACCTGATGCTGATTCAGAGACAGGATTCCCTCAGGGCGGTCGCGCTTTATGCCGACAGCACTGTAGCTTATGCAAGAGTGATTGAAGTGCTCGACCTCGCTGCCCGCAACAACCTGCGTCTCGTACTCGCAACCCGTAGCTCCCAGAAATGAAACGAAATGACAAAGACCGCGCAATAGCCGCGTTTTTCACTTTCCTTGTTGCCCTCGTGATTCTTATCGTGCTTTTCTTCGGTGGAATCTCTTGGGACCGCGACGCCATCGCACAGGCTTCTACACCTGAGCTGATGGACGACGAGGAACTGTTTATCGAACCGGAACTTGTGGAACTTGGCGAAGAGAACGCGGTCAACAACGACAAACCCGCCCCGGCTATGAAAGGGGAACCGGATCCCGCTCCGGAAGACAAGGCGGAGATCATTGAGCCGGGTCCGAAACCGGAACCCGCACCCCCGAAACCGAAGCTAAACACCCAGAAGAAGGAAAGCACTGTGAAGGCTGAGGAGCCATCACAGACCGACAAGGAACGCCAGAAAGCCACAAGCTCCGTGGCAAATAAATTCTCTACGAAAAACGGGGCTGTGGAAGGCACTGACAAAGGTACTTCCGGTGCAGGCGGTACAGGTATCGGGGTCAGCGGCAACGCCCACGGGCGATCTTTCATCAGTTGTCCGAAGCCGGATGTAGCTCTCCGGCACAAGACTATAGTGACTGTGAATGTGGTCATTGATGCCGAAGGGAAAGTGACGGAAGCATCCGCCACGGGAAGTGCCGACGCCACGATACGCCGCAAATGTGAGGCGGCGGCGCGTCAGGCAAGATGGTCGGCAAAAAAGGGAGCCACCTCGACACGGGGCTCCATCACCTTCACTATCACACCCCGCTGACAGCAAAACAAATAGAAGATCCCTTCTATCCATATTATTCAAATCTCATTAAACTCCCCGGTTCTGACAGAATGCCACCTCTCAGAACCGGGGAGTTTAATACCCCTTCCCACACTTACCATCCCTCTGTCACAATTTCGGCAAAAACCGTAACAACCGCAATCCGCGATACACCTCCGGCGACTACAACACCAGACTCCTTGAAAAATAATTTGTTATTAGAAAAGGTCAGTTGGCTTAAGCCAACTGACCTTTTCTTCTGTTTGTCATACCAGTTCTCCACGGAGTGTGGCGCTGCTGGCATCAAGAATCCTGACCTTTACAAAGTCTCCGGGCTTTGTCGCCCCTTTCGGGAAAACCACCACCTTGTTTTGCGACGTGCGACCGAAATGCTCGTCGGCACTCCTCTTCGACCTGCCTTCCACAAGGACTTCCATCACCTTGCCGACGTCCCTGCGGTTACTTTCAGCCGACAATTCGTTCTGAAGCGCTATCATCCTGTTCAAACGGTCGATCTTCACCTCTTCCGGCACATTGTCGGGGAGATGTTTCGATGCGAATGTCCCGGGACGCTCGGAATACTTGAACATAAACGCCGAGTCAAACCCGACCTCTCGCATCAAGTCGAGTGTCTCCTGAAAATCCTCCTCCGTTTCATTATGGAAACCGGTGAAAAGGTCCGTGGAGATACCGGCATCAGGCATCACCCTGCGGATTGCGGCGACACGGTCAAGATACCATTCACGGGTGTATTTTCTGTTCATCAGCTTCAACACGGCATTGCTGCCACTCTGGACAGGGAGGTGCACATGGCGCGCTATGTTAGGATATTTCGCCATGGTCTCGATCGTGGCGTCACACATATCCTTGGGATGAGAGGTGGTGAAACGCACGCGCATATCCGGGGCTGCCTCCGCCACCATTGCAAGAAGAGCCGGGAAACGGGTCTCATTCCCATCTTCATTCTTATAATCATAGCTGTCGACATTCTGTCCGAGAAGCGTCACCTCACTGAACCCCTTGGCACGCAGGTCGGCAAGTTCACGGAGAATGCTCTGCGGCTCGCGGCTGCGCTCGCGCCCCCTTGTATAGGGCACAATGCAATATGAGCAGAAATTGTTGCATCCGCGCATGATCGATATGAATCCCCCCGTCTGAGAAGAGCCTAACCTGCGGGGCAAGACGTCGCGATAGGTCTCAGTAGTGGAAAGTTCGATGTTTATCGCCTTTGAGCCCGCCTCGGCAGCGGCTATCAGATTAGGGAGGTCAAGATAAGAATCCGGCCCGGCAACCACATCCACCCCATATTCATCTATGAGCTGATGCTTTAGCCTTTCCGCCATGCATCCTATCACACCTATTATTATATTCCTCCCTAACTTCTTGCGTAAGGAATTCCAATATGCAAGACGGGAATATATCTTCTGTTCGGCGTTTTCACGGATAGAGCACGTGTTGAGCAATACTGCGGCAGCTTCATGATCATTCTCCGTAGTGTCGTATCCTGCCATTTCCATCATGGCAGCCACCACTTCAGAGTCAGCCACATTCATCTGGCATCCGTATGTCTCAATGCGCACTTTCTTTGAATCCGTGCAATTTTTAGCATTTGTTGGCAAAAAAAATGGTTCCATAATTCGTATTAATGGAATAATATAATTACTTTTGTGCAAAATTACGACTAAAATCCTAAGGTTACAAATGAGCATTCCATTTATTTCAGCTGAAGAGGCGGCCACATACGTTAAAAATGGCGATAATGTCGCTCTCTCCGGTTTCACCGCCTCCGGAACGCCCAAACTTGTACCGACTGCCATCGCCGATAGGGCGAAAAGCTTTCACGAGAAGGGTGAGCCTTTCAAAATAAATCTTTATACAGGCGCATCTACCAACGAATTTGTCGACGGTGCGCTCACCAATGCCGGAGCCATAGCCAAACGGGCACCCTATCAGGGCACCCCCGCCACACGCAAAAGCGTCAACAACGGGGAGATCGATTTCTATGACCCGCACCTCAGCCATGTGAGCCAGGATATAAGATATGGCTTTATCGGCGATATAGATGTGGCTGTCGTGGAAGTCACGGAGATGAATCCCTCCGGAGAAGTGATACTCGGGGCGGGGCTTGGCATGACCCCCACTATCGTGAAACTGGCAAAAAAGGTGATAATCGAATATTGCTCCTGCTACCGCACATCCTTCCGGGGATTTCACGACAACTATGTGCCCCTTGATCCTCCCCACAGGCGCGAGATCCCGATTTATAAGCCGTCTGACCGCATCGGCACATATGCCCTGCAGATCGATCCTAAGAAAATCATCGGCGTGGTGCCGTCAAACGAATCGGAAAGCGTGAAATCGTTTACCAGTATCAACGACACCACACGCGCTATCGGCAGAAACGTGGCGGCTTTTCTCGCAGCAGAGATGAAGGCGGGCAGGATTCCACGCGAATTCCTTCCGATACAGAGCGGGGTGGGCAATGTGGCGAACGCCGCCCTCTACGGACTCAATGAAAACGACGACATCCCAAGGTTCGAGATGTTTACGGAAGTAGTGCAGGATGCGGTGACCGACCTGATGGAAAACGGCAAATGTTCTTTTGCATCCACCTGCGCCCTCGCTTTTTCGGATGAAACCATGTTGCATTTCATGGACAACATCAATTTCTACCGCGACAAACTTCTGATGCGTCCCGGAGAAATCTCCAACCACCCGGAAATAGTAAGGAGGCTCGGACTCATAGCCATGAACACTGCGCTCGAATGCGATATCTATGGCAATGTCAACTCCACACATATCAACGGAACATATATGATGAACGGTATCGGCGGGTCAGGAGACTTCTGCCGCAATGCCTATCTCTCCATTTTCCTCTGCCCTTCGATACAGAAGGGGGGAGCGCTGTCGGCTATCGTGCCTATGGTGACACACGTAGACCACAGCGACCACAGCGTGAAAGTGATAGTGACCGAACAAGGTGTGGCTGACCTGCGCAACAAGGCTCCCCTGGAGCGCGCGAAAACCATTATTGAGAATTGCGTGCATCCAGACTACAGGCAGCTTATGCGCGACTATCTGAAAATATGCGGACAAGGTCATTTCCATCACAATCTTCGCGCAGCGTTTGCCCTTCACCAGACTTTTCAGGAGCTTGGCGACATGCGTCTCACTGATTTCTCAAAGTTTGTTTAAGAAACTGTTTAAATTTATTTGTCGAAGGAATTGAGAGGATTTGTCGAGCAGATTTTTGATATTTATGATGG
>JAIDJJ010000558.1 GCA_029052265.1 Muribaculaceae bacterium | reverse complement strand
TGCCCGGGGATTCCAGGACTGCGGATTGTGGCATCCATGACATTTGTGGGTACAGCCTGCAAGGTATATGGAAGTGCGGAACCCCGGCCCGTCGACCGTGGTTCCGCGTATTATTGCAAGTACATTATACTTGAAAGGTTCTTCACACTCCATTTTCATATTCCTCAGAAGATAAAAATGCAAAACTTCTGAATCCTCAGGTCACTCATGCACCACACGGTCGTGCAGTTCGGCGAGTTTGCCGGAATTCCAACGGTCGGTTGTGCCTACGAGATAACCTGTGATACGTTGTATTGTCTCAAATTTCACACCACATTTAGGACATACCGTCTGATTCTTGTCGGCGTTTTCATATCCGCATTTAGGGCAATGGTTGCGGTTGTGGTTCACCGAACCATATCCGATGTTGTATTCGTCCATCATGTCCACAATCTGCATTATCGCCTCTTCATTATGAGTGGCGTCTCCGTCGATCTCTATATAGAATATGTGACCACCCCTTGTGAGGTCATGATATGGAGCTTCAACCTTTGCCTTATGGCGGGGAGAGCAATTGTAATATACGGGCACATGATTCGAGTTTGTATAATAATCTTTGTCGGTCACACCCGGAATCACCCCGAAAACTTTGCGGTCAACCTTTGTGAACTTTCCTGAAAGTCCTTCAGCCGGAGTGGCAAGAACGGAATAGTTATGGCTGTATTTGGTGCAATATTCGTTAACACGGTCTCTGAAATGGGTAATGATCCTGAGACCGAGTTCCTGGGCTTCAGGAGATTCGCCATGATGTTTCCCGGTGAGGGCGATAAGACATTCAGCCAGACCGATGAACCCGATTCCGAGTGTCCCTTGATTGATCACACTTTCGATAGTGTCGTTCGGATCAAGCCGGTTGGAATGGTTCCAAAGAACGCTCATGACGAGGGGGAACTGTTTGGCGAGTGCAGTCTTTTGAAATTGGAACCGTTCGTCAAGCTGCCGAGCCGTGATGTCGAGAACCTTGTCCAGCTTTTTGAAAAATGCAGCTATACGTTCCTCATTATTTTCAATATTCATGACCTCAATGGCGATACGCACGATATTGACAGTGGTGAACGACAGGTTGCCGCGTCCGACAGAAGTCTTTTCCCCGAATCTGTTTTCAAACACCCTTGTGCGGCATCCCATTGTCGCCACTTCATATTCGTAACGTTTCGGGTCATCTTCCCGCCATTCCTCATGTCTGTTGTATGTGGCGTCAAGGTTCAGGAAGTTTGGTCTGAAGCGGCGTGCCGTCACCGTGCCGGGGAGTTTGTAGAGATCGTTGTGAGG
>JAIDJJ010000557.1 GCA_029052265.1 Muribaculaceae bacterium | reverse complement strand
TGATTAATACATTATGAATTATGAATTATGCATTCACCTAAGATGGAAACAATCAAGACCGATATAGAAGGCGTGGTGATAATCGAGCCACGCATATTCAATGATGCCCGGGGATATTTCTTCGAGAGCTATTCCAAAAGGGAGTTTGATGAAAAGGTATGCCCCGTGGATTTCGTACAGGACAACGAGTCGTGCTCCACACGTGGTGTGATGCGCGGACTGCATTTCCAGCGTCCGCCATACGCACAGGCTAAGCTTGTGCGCTGCGTGAAAGGTGCTGTGCTTGACGTGGCTGTCGATATCCGCAAGGGTTCACCGACCTACGGGAAACATGTGTCGTGCCTGCTGACCGAAGACAACCACCGCCAGTTCTTCATTCCGCGCGGTTTCGCGCATGGTTTCGCGGTTCTGAGCGACGTTGCCGTTTTCCAGTACAAGTGTGACAACTACTACCATCCGGAAGCCGACGGCGGCATCTCGATTCTTGACGACAGTCTCGGCATAGACTGGGGCATTTCTCTTGAAGAGGCGGTCCTTTCAGAAAAAGACCGGAAGCATCCCATACTTTCAGACTTCGATTCTCCGTTTTAGTAATAAGCGTTGTCCGTTGAGCGCTCAACAGTCATTAGTGAATTAGTCATTAGTAGTTAGTGTTAATCTGCGATTCTGACAACGCTCAACAGTCATTAGTGAATTAGTCGTTAGTCAGTAGTAGTCGTTAGTCATTAGTATGGGATTGCGGTTTTAATCGGCTCCTCTGACAACTGACATCGCATAACGGACAAAGGAAAACGGACAACTAAAAACTAAAAAAACTCACAACCAAAATGAACATACTCGTGACCGGAGCCAACGGCCAGCTCGGCAATTGCCTGCGTAACGCGGTTTCTAATCGTGTAAAACAGACAACTGACAACGGGCAACGTTTGCTTGACAATTATATTTTTACGGATGTCGCCGAACTTGACATTGACGGCACCCATATCTCCCGTCTCGACATCACCGATGCGGATGCCGTTGCAAAAGCCGTGAGGGATAATGCAGCTGATGTCATCATCAACTGTGCGGCATACACCAATGTGGACAAGGCGGAGGACGACGCAGAGTTTGCCGAACTACTCAACGCCACCGCCGTACGTAACCTCGCGGAGGCGGCTCGCGACAACAATGCAACCCTGATACATATCTCCACGGACTATGTTTTCGGCAAGGAACCGTATAACGTCCCCTGCCGTGAGGATCAGGAAGGCACACCGACCGGTGTGTACGGACTTACAAAACTGCACGGGGAACAGGCGATAGCCGAAAGCGGCTGCAAGGCACTGATCTTCCGCACAGCCTGGCTGTATTCGGAATACGGAAAGAATTTCGTTAAGACGATGCTCAACCTCACCTCCACGAAACCGGAGCTGAAGGTGGTCTTCGACCAGACCGGCACCCCGACATACGCACAGGATCTCGCCGACGCCCTCTTCCATATAATCGGAAACCGTAAGATGGATGGCAACGAGGGTGTCTACCACTACTCCAACGAGGGTGTCTGCTCATGGTACGATTTTACGAAGATGATAGCCGAGTACGCCGGGAACACCGGCTGCGACATCCTGCCGTGCCACAGCGACGAGTTCCCCTCGAAAGTGAAACGCCCGTCATACTCCGTTCTCGACAAAACAAAATTCAAGCAGACCTTCGGTCTCTCTGTCCCTTACTGGACCGAGTCGTTGCGCAAATGCATAGTCAATATTTCCTCCGGGGAATGACAACCGAAGGCAGAAGACTGAAAAATTGACAACTTAAAATAGACAGCTCAGAAAACAATGAAACGCAACATACTGATCACCGGCGGCGCCGGATTTATAGGCTCTCACGTCGTGCGCCTATTCGTCAACAAATATCCCGACTATCATATCGTCAATCTCGACAAGCTGACATATGCCGGAAACCTCGGCAACCTCAAGGATATAGAGGACCGTCCGAACTATACTTTCGTCAAGGCGGATATCGCTGACTATGAGGAGATGCGCCGTATCATCAGGGAGTATAGGATTGACGGCATCATCCATCTCGCGGCGGAGAGTCATGTGGACCGTTCCATCAAGGACCCGTTCACTTTCGCACGTACAAACGTGATGGGCACGCTCGCGCTGCTCCA
>JAIDJJ010000556.1 GCA_029052265.1 Muribaculaceae bacterium | reverse complement strand
TACATTTAATTCGTAGTGTAGATTTTCGCTGCAATCTGACTCAACATGCATTGTGCCTCAGTTTGACGACAGCGGCTGGCGAAGCCTTACGCTTCCTCATGATTGGAGCATCGAGCATCCTTTTGATAAGAATATCTCTTCAGGTAACGATGGAGGGTACCTTCCGACAGGCACGGGATGGTATCGAAAAACATTCAATCTTGACAATATCAATCCCGAAAACAAATACCAATTATATATTGGAGGCGCCTATATGGATTCTGATGTATATGTCAACGGAGAAAGAGCCGGCGGACATCCTTATGGATACTCATCATATTTTGTCGACATTACTCCATATCTGAAAAATGGGAAAAACATTGTCACAATAAAGGTTGATAATTCAGCACAAAAGAATTGCCGCTGGTATTCCGGATCAGGATTGTATCGTGATGTAAAACTGATTGAGACCGGTCCGGTCCATATATCCAATTGGGGAACATATATAACAACTCCCGATCTGAATACGGCAGAAGTTGAGATCTCTCTTGATAATGAAACATCAACTGCCAAGAAGGTAAATGTGTCTATTGAAATTGCAGGAAACAAAAGGAATACAGAAGTTGAAATCCCGGCAAATACCAAGGGTTATAAAATTAAGGAAACAATTAACGTTCCCGATGCCAAGCCATGGTCTCCCGATTCCCCTGATCTTTACGATGCCGACATCATATTGTCTGAAAATGGTAAGGAAATTGACAGTCATATCCAAAAGGTCGGATTCAGGACAATAGAGTGGGATGCAGAGAATGGTTTCAAACTTAACGGTAAGAATCTTTTGCTGAATGGCGGTTGCATACACCATGATAATGGTATTCTCGGTGCGGCAGCATATAAAGATGCAGAACGCCGGAGAGTAAGACTTATGAAAGAAGCCGGTTTCAACGCAGTCAGGACATCACATAACATCCCGTCCGAGGCTTTCCTTGATGCCTGCGATGAATATGGATTGTTGGTCATAGACGAACCGTTTGACGGATGGAGGGATGCCAAGAATGATCATGATTACCATGAATTGTTTGACAATCATTGGAAAGAGGATATTGATGCAATGCTTCTTCGCGACCGCAATCATCCGTCAATTTTCTGTTGGAGTATCGGAAACGAGGTGATTGAACGAAAGAAACTTGAAGTGGTCACAACGGCACACAAACTTGCCTCAAGATGTCGTGAACTTGATCCGACACGTCCGGTCACATCCGCTCTTGCTTCCTGGGACAGCGATTGGGAAATTTATGATCCTCTTGCGGCAGAACATGATATAGTAGGTTATAACTATATGATCCATAAATCTGAAAGCGATCATGAGAGAGTGCCCTCAAGGGTTATGATGCAAACAGAGTCTTATCCCAACGACGCCTGGAGCAATTACCGTAAAAGTGCCGACAACCCTTATATAATAGGAGATTTTGTATGGACTGCTATGGATTATATAGGAGAATCGGGAATCGGACGTCATTATTACGAGGGTGACGTGGAAGGGGAGCATTTCCATCGTCCTCTTTATCCATGGCATGCTTCACACTGCGGAGATATTGACCTGACGGGATCCCGAAAACCGATAAGTCATTACCGGTCGATGCTGTGGAACAAAGATGGCGAACATCTTTACATAGCCGTGAAGGAACCGGATGGATATATAGGAAAAGTCAAGACAACCATGTGGGGTACCTGGCCTACTTATGAATCCTGGAATTGGGAGGGTCATGAAGGAAAACCTATAGAGGTGAATGTGTATTCCCATTATCCTAAGGTGAGGCTTTATCTTAATGATGAAGTGGTTGGAGAACAGCCTGTGGAAAAGATGACAGCTGTCTTTACACTACCTTTTAAGGAGGGAACGCTTAAAGCTGAAGGCATTGACGAGAATGGGAACGTAGCCGAGACAAAAACACTTTCAACTGCCGGTAAGCCAAAATCTATCCGTCTGTCTGTCGACACTGATAAAATAAGTGCTGACAGAGAATCGCTCTCCTTCATAACCATAGAGATGGTCGATAAGGATGGAAGAGTGGTTCCTGTAGCTGACAATCAACTTGATGTGCAGGTCACCGGAGCCGGAACTTTGATAGGTCTCGGAAACGCCGACATCAAAGATGAGGATCCTTATTTTGATGCCAGACATAAGGCGTGGAAGGGTAGAGCGTTAGCTGTTGTTCGCAACAACGGAAAAAAAGGCTCAATAAATGTAACGGTTTCCTCTCCCGGTCTCGCTTCAAAGACCATAAAAATATCTTCAAAATAACTTTATCCAATGTGAGTATTTGATTAAGTTGGCTCGTATTATATACGGATAAATTTAATCAAATAAGTAGCATAAAAAATTGGCAAATCTACCCTAACTATGAAAAAAGCAATATTATGCATGCTTTTGCTGTCTGCATTGGGAGTCA
>JAIDJJ010000555.1 GCA_029052265.1 Muribaculaceae bacterium | reverse complement strand
TTATAGTGAGAGCGAGATATGAAGACGTGAAGATGGAATTATGGGGTTCCATAACGACTGATGAACGGCTTTATAGATTACCGCAATATATGTCTGGCATTTGTACATTTATTTTTCGTAGGTCTTATAATAAAAGTGTTGAAAATTGCATCGGAGTAGCCGCAAGATTGGCATATGCATAGGTGCCGGAGTTGGAGAAGAATAGGAAATTTTGTAAATTTGCATTGTCAATCAGGACGGGGATGGTGGCAGCTCCCTTTCCATATCAATAAAAAACTATGAGAAAAGAATCAGAACTTGAAGGCGTCACGCTTCTGGGCTGCCAGGGAGTGGCGTATCCAACGGATTATGCACCTCAGTTGCTTGAGACATTCGAGAACAAGCATCCGGAAAATGAATATGTCGTGACGTTTGATTGTCCCGAATTTACGACACTGTGTCCCAAGACGGGTCAGCCGGATTTCGGACATATAGTTATCTCTTACATACCGCGGGAAAGGATGGTGGAGAGCAAAAGTCTTAAGCTTTATCTCTTCAGTTTCCGCAACCATGGAGACTTTCATGAGGATTGTGTCAACATAATCATGAAAGATCTTTGGACGCTCATGGATCCCAAATATATAGAAGTGAAAGGTTTGTTCATGCCGCGTGGAGGTATCTCGATTTATCCTTTTGCCAATATGGGAGATGAAGACCATCAGGAACTTTGCCGCAAACGCAGGGAGGCTGCGCTGGATATGAAAAAATAAAATGAGTCACCATGGAAAAAGATTCGGTTATCATCCTTTCAGGGGGGATGGACAGTGTGACGCTTCTTCATTATCGCAAAGAGCGTATAGCCTTGGCTGTTAGTTTTGATTATGGTTCAAATCATAATGCGCGCGAGATAGAGTGTGCAAAGAAACAATGTGAAATGCTCGGTATAGAGCATCTTGTGATCCCGCTTGAGTTTATGGGAAAGTATTTCAGGAGTTCTTTACTTGAAGGTGCGGATAAGATTCCGGAAGGGCATTATGCCGCCGACAACATGAAATCTACCGTGGTTCCTTTCCGTAACGGCATAATGCTTTCAATAGCCTGCGGGCTCGCAGAGTCGAGGGGATTGCTTCACGTAATGATGGCAAACCATGGCGGAGACCATGCCATATATCCGGACTGCCGTCCGGAATTTGTGAAGGCAATGGGAGATGCCATGCGTGCCGGGACATATGACGGCGTGGATATTTCGGCAGAATTTACCGACATCACGAAATCGGATATAGCCGCACTCGGGAAAAGGCTTGGAGTGGACTATTCGCTTACATATTCCTGTTATAAAGGGGGGGAGAAGCACTGTGGGAAATGCGGCACATGTGTAGAGCGTATGGAAGCCATGGCTGAGGCAGGAATTGAAGACCCTACAGTTTACGAGGATTAAAGATATGTATTACGTAAAGAAAAGATTTGAGATAAGCGCGGCGCATCGTCTTGAATTAAGCTACAGGAGCAAATGCTCAAACCTGCACGGTCATAATTGGATCGTCACGGTGGAGTGTAAGTCGCGTGAGCTTAATGCCGACGGCATGGTTGTCGACTTTACCCATATAAAAGAGTTGGTAATGGACCGTCTGGATCATGCCGTGATCAATGACGTCATCGACTGCAACCCGACAGCGGAAAATATTGCGAAGTGGATCGTAGACACCGTTCCGAATTGCTGGAGATGTGAGGTGCAGGAGAGTGAAGGGAATATAGCGGTATATGAGAAGGATTAACGAAATTTTCTATTCGTTGCAGGGGGAGGGGGCGCATACCGGGGTCCCTTCCGTGTTTGTGCGTTTCTCAGGCTGCAATCTGAAGTGCTCATTTTGCGACACTCTCCATCAGGATGGTACGGTAATGAGTGATGAAGAGATCGCAGCCGAGATTTCCGGATACCCGGGAGAATGGATAATCCTTACCGGTGGCGAACCGTCGTTATGGATAGACAGAGAGTTTGTCTGTATGCTCAAGACACTCACCGGTAAGAAGGTTGCCATAGAAACCAACGGGAGCCGCAGTGTGCCGGAAGAGATAGACTGGGTGACGGTTTCCCCAAAGAATGGAATGGAAGGAGCCGGGGAATATGATATAGCGGTGGCACATGCAGATGAACTGAAGGTGGTGGATGTCGGTCAGGATCTCGATCAGTATTTCAGTTATCCGTGTGTTTCCTCTTCTACATTAATGTATCTACAGCCCTGTTTTGTTGAAAATGATCAGGAATGTATCAGTAGACGTAATTCAACAGTGAGCAGGGTCCTGTCTGATCCTCGTTGGATTCTATCTGTCCAGGTACACCGCTTTTTAAATATCCGTTGATAGGAATAAAACCGGAGCGCTCCCTAAAATTTCAATTCCGAAATTTTAGGGAGCGCTCCGGTTTTGATAAAAAGCAGCAGACAGACTCCCTGATAAAGCATAAGGAATGTCTGTCTGCTGTTTTAAATGATGACGTGTTTTTAAAGGTCAGCCTTTGGTCTTGACAATTTGCGTTTTGGTTTTGCAGGAGCCTCCACTACCGGTTGTTCCACACCGACTAAAGCACCGTCCACCATAATTCTGCCGCAATATTCGCATACGATGACTTTCTTGTGCATCTTGATTTCGAGCTGACGTTGCGGAGGAATACGGTTGAAGCAACCGCCGCATGCACTACGCTGCACAGTGACTATGCCGAGACCGTTACGAGCGTTCTTGCGAATCCTCTTGAAAGCCGCAAGGGTGTAGTCGTCGATTTTCTGTTCAAGATCTTTCACCTTCATGCGGATATTTTCCTCTTCAAGGCGAGTCTCGGATACGATTTCCTCAAGTTCTTTCTGCTTGTCCTCGAGGATGTGGCGATTGTCGGCGAGACCTTCCTCCGCTCTGACAATTTCAGCAGCTTTCTGCTCCTGCTTTTCAGTAGCCTCACGGATGTTCTTCTCAGCCAATTCGATTTCGAGACCTTCAAATTCCTTTTCCTTCTCAAGGAAGGCAAATTCGCGGTTGTTGCGCACGTTGTTGATCTGTTCCTCGTATTTCGCGATTTTCACGCGGCGGTCTTCAATCTCGCCTTTCTTTTGGTTTACGAAAGCTTTAAGATCTTCGATTTCATCCTTATGCTTCTGAATACGTGTCTGATAGCGGATGATCTCATCTTCAAGATCCTTCACCTCGTTGGGGAGTTCACCGCGAAGAATCTTTATTCTATCGATCTCGGAAAGATAAGATTGAAGCTGAAAAAGATTCTGCAGGCGTTCTTCCACGCTGCGTTCCTTGTCGTTCTTTTTTTCGGTTGCCATAGGCGTGATATATATTTTGTTGGGTTGACCCCTTACATATAATTTATTGGATTTGTCTCGTTTTCTGCAAAATATGTTACAAATTCAGGAAATTTGCCCCGAATGATCTTTGAGAAAATTTTCTTTGTACACAGTTCGCTTTCATAATGACCGATATCGGCAATTATAATGTCGAGACCATATGTGGTGAAATCATGATATTTCACGTCACCTGTAATGATTATGTCAGCTCCCGCACTGACAGCCTCACTGATAAGGGAAGCTCCCGCCCCTCCGCATACAGCAACTTTTCTTACGACGAGCTGCGGGCTTTGAGAAGAGTATCGAAGGCTTTTTACTTTAAAAGCCTCCTTCAATTTGCGGAGAAACTCAATTTTAGGGGTGGGCTGGATCTCACCGATCACTCCGAGTCCGACAGAATGTTCCCCGTCCCGCGGTTCGAGAACACGAATATCGTGCACGTTCAGCACATGAGCGATTTCATGGCTGACCCCTTCCCATGCGGAATCGAGATTGGTGTGGGCGGAATATATGGCGATATTTTCTTTTATCGCAGTGATCACAATCCGTTCTGCCGCGGTTTTCCCTGTGACTTCCTTAAGACCTTTGAAAAGGAGCGGATGATGCGACACAATCAGATTACAGCGCCGTTCGAGAGCTTCGCGGAGCACGTCTTCCGTGACATCAAGGCATAATAGCGCTGCAGAAACAACCATTTCAGGATCACCTACCTGAAGACCCGCATTGTCGTATGACTCCTGGAGGCTTTTGGGGGCGAATGATTCTATTGCAGAAGCTATGTCTTTAACCTTTAGCATATTCGGTTTTATCGTCAAATGGAAGGGTTGGAGTGTTGTCAGTCGTTTGTCGGCTTTAGCACAAGCTGTAGTTCGTCAAGCTGTGTCTGGTCGATCGGGGAGGGTGATTCGTTCATTACGTCTCTTCCGGAATTGTTTTTCGGGAACGCTATCACGTCTCTGATTGTATCAAGACCGGCGAGGATAGACACGAAACGGTCAAACCCGAGGGCGAGACCTCCGTGAGGGGGCGCTCCGAACTTGAAGGCATTCATAAGGAAGCCGAACTGTTCCTGAGCTTTCTCCGGAGTGCATCCAAGGAGTTCAAACATTTCATCCTGAAGTGCTGCCTCGTGGATACGGATTGAACCGCCGCCAAGCTCAGTGCCGTTTACAATGATGTCGTATGCAGTTGCGCGGACATTTCCTGTGTCTGTACGCAGTTTGTCGATATCTTCCGGATTGGGAGAGGTGAAGGGATGGTGCATTGCATAATATCTTTGGGTTTCATCATCCCATTCAAAGAGCGGGAAATCGATAACCCAAAGGGGAGCGAACACGTTTTTGTCACGAAGACCGAGTCTGTTGCCCATTTCAAGACGGAGTTCGCAAAGCTGTTTGCGAGTCTTCATGGTCTCTCCGCTCATGACAAGGATAAGATCGCCGGGACGGGCTTCCATTCTGTCAGCCCATGTCCGGAGTTCTTCAGGCGAGAAAAATTTGCCTACAGAACTTTTGAACGAGCCGTCGGGCTCAACTTTTACCCACATGAGACCTTTCGCCCCGATCTGTGGACGTTTCACAAATTCAGTTAGTTCATCAATCTGCTTGCGGGTATAGTTGGCGCATCCGGAAGCCACGATACCAACTGTGATTTCTGCGTCATCCACAACGGAAAACCCTTTTCCTTTGACAAGATCCGTGATTTCAACAAATTTCATGCCGAAACGGATGTCGGGTTTGTCGCTGCCATAATATTTCATGGCATCCGCCCAGGTCATACGGGGGAAGGGATCAGAGAAATCAATGTTTTTCACATATTTGAATATATGTTTCACAAGACCCTCGAAAGTCTCGATGACATCTTCTTGCTCTACAAAACTCATTTCGCAGTCGATCTGAGTAAACTCAGGCTGGCGGTCGGCACGCAGGTCCTCGTCGCGGAAACATTTCGCTAT